>DATAHG010000064.1:0-1896 GCA_036263295.1 Thermoanaerobaculia bacterium
GCACCAGGTCGGCCGGGATGCCGTGCAGGACGAAGGTGTTGGCCTGCTTGGCGCGGACGGCGCGGACCAGCCCGGCCGCCCAGTCGGGCAGCGATTCCAGGAAGGCGGACGGCGGTGTCGGCTGCGGCGCGGGGCTCGATATCGTCATGCAGGGGTCCTTAAACAGGGTCCTCGGAAAAAACGGATCAGAATCGGATCAGAATCGGCGCTGGGAGTTGCGGCGCGAGGTTGGAGGCGGAGGCGGCGGAGGCGGCGGCGGCTCGAACGGCAGGGCCTGCCGGAGCCGTTCGGACAGCGCGTCGGCGGCGCCCAGCTCGGGCATGGCGCCGAGGAGCTGCTCCATCTCGCGGATGCTGGCGGCGTCGGACTCGACCTGGGCGAGGACGTCGTCCAGCTCGGCCGTGAACGCCCCGGCGTCGGTCGCGGCGACCGACTTCTGCAGCAGGAGCTGGAGGAGGGCCTCCAGGGAATCCAGCTCGGCCAGCAGGGCGGTACGGTTGGAGACGTTCTGGCGCACGGTCTCCAGGAGCTGGGTACGGATCTGGAGATTTTTCTCCAGCGCCTCCTTGACCCGCGAGTCGAGGTCGGGAGCGGCGCTCGCCTGCTGGAGCTTTTCGACCTCGCGCCGCGCCTTCTCCTCGCTGAAGGCGCCGATCATCTCGTCGTACTTCTGGACCAGCCAGAGGCGGTGCAGGCAGGAGGCGAGGAGGACGCCGAACTTGGCCTCCTGCTCGGCGACGATGCTCTGGCTGGCGGCGGAGAGCCCGCGGTAGTTGCCCTGGATCTTCTCGCAGAGCTGGCGGAGCTGGACGAAGCGCGAGCGCGCCTGCGGCGAGAGGGCCGCGAAGCGCTGCTCCTGCGACATCACCTGGCTCTGGCGCTCGATCTGTTTCTTTTCGATCTCGATGCGGCGCTTCAGTCGCTCCAGGAGGAACGGCGCGGCCATCAGCTCCAGCCCGGCCAGGACGAGGAGGGGCAGGGGGGAGAACGTCAACGCCGAAAAGGCGGCCGCGCCACCGACCAGGATCGCCTGGTACTGGTTGGCGACCGCCTTCTTCAGGACGGGGTAACGGTCGAGAAACGCCACCGGACGGGCTAGCCGCCCTCCTGCACCTTCTGCGGCGTGGCGGCCGGGGCCGCCGCGTCACCGGTCGGGAAAGGGGCCGCCTCGCGCGTGGCGTCGGGCTTGCGCAGCCCCATCTCGACCTCGAACTCGGCGAGGACGCCCTGGGCCTGGAGCTGGCGCGCCTTGCGCTCCATCTTGATGCGCTCGACGTCGAGCCCGCCGGTCGCCACCTCGACGGAGGCCTTGGACTCGGCCACCTTCTGCTTGATCTCCTCCAGGTACTTGTCGGCCGTGGAGGCGGTGCCGTAGGTGTCGAGCTCGGTGAGGGCGGCGGCGGCGCTGCGCATGACCTCGGCCTTCTTCGACTCGGCGATCGCCTTGCGGGCCTGGTCGATCTTGGTGCGCAGCTTGCCCTTGATGTCCTCGACCGAGATCTGGGCGTTCTGGAAGGCGTTGCTCGCGGCGCTGTGCTGCTCGCGGGTGGCTTCCAGCTCCTGGCGGACCTGCTGCAGGGTGGAGGCGTCATCCTCGGCGATGCGGCGCGCCTCGGGGCTCCCCTCGCGGAGGGCGGCCTGGATCGAGGAGACGAGCTGCTTCTCCTTGCGCTCCAGGGCGTCGCGCTCCTCTTCGAGGCGGATCACCGTGGCGCGGGTGGTCACCAGGATCTGGTTGAGCCGGGGCAGGGTGTTGCGCATCTCCTCGATCGACTCCTGGAGCATGACCTCCGGGTCTTCGGCAAAGGAGATGAAGTAGCCGATCCACGACTTGAGCACTCGGGCGAGACGGCTGAACATGCTTTCCTCTCTTTCCTCCTGGATGCCGGGGAGGTC
>DATAHG010000065.1:0-5769 GCA_036263295.1 Thermoanaerobaculia bacterium
GCGGCGGAGAACAGGAACGCCACGATCACCGCCTCGACCGAGACCTCGGTCGTCCATCCCGCCATCTTCTGCAGCGCCATCGCGCCGCTCACGCCGACCAGGATGCCCATCAAGCCGCCCGCCATGCAGAGCACCAGCGCCTCGATCAGGAACTGCAGGAGGATGTCGCGCTTGCGCGCGCCGAGCGCCTTGCGCACGCCGATCTCGCGGGTCCGCTCGGTGACCGAGACCAGCATGATGTTCATGATCCCGATGCCGCCGACCAGCAGCGACACCAGCGCGATGCCGGCGAGCAGGTAGGCGAAGGCCTTGGTGGTGGCCTTGAAGGTTTCGAGCAGCGTGGTCTGGTTGCGGATCGTAAAGTCGCTCGGCACCGCCGGCCGCAGGCGGTGCTCGCGCCGCAGCACCGTGTCGATCTCGGCGATCGCGGTGTCCATCTGCCGCTCGCTGACGGCCTGGACGTAGGCGGTCTGGACGCGCTCCGTGCCGAACACCCGGAACTGCGCCGTCGCCAGCGGAATGAAGATGTTGTCGTCCGGATTCTGGAAACCCGAGCCCTTGGCGGCCAGCACCCCGACCACCTCGAACGGGATGCCGCGGACGCGGATCGACTCCCCCACCAGCGCCTCGGTGGGCACGCCGAGCGCGTCGCCGACCGCGGCGCCGAGCACCGCGACCCGCCGCCGGCCGCGCTCCTCCGGGTCGCTGAACAGCCGCCCGGCCATCGGCGGCAGGTTCTGGATCTCGAAGTAGCTCGGCCACACCCCGACGATCTGGATGTTGCCGTTGGCGGTGCCGCGCTCGACCTGCTGGCGGCTCTGCATCTCGGGGCTCACCCGCAGGATCGCCCGCGGGTCGCGCAGCAGGGCCCGGACGTCCTCGGCCGTGAGGCGGGCGCTGCCGCGGTCCACCCCGCCGAAGAAGTCCTGGCCGGGGCGGACCGTCACCACGTTGGTCCCCAGCCCCTGGAGGCGGGCCTGGACCGAGCGCTGCGCCCCCTGGCCCAGCGCCACCATCGTGATCACCGCCGCGATCCCGATGATGATGCCGAGCGCGGTCAGGAACGAGCGCAGCTTGTTGGCGCGGATCGCCTCCAGCGCGACCCGGAAGATCTCGGTGACCAGCATCGTCGCGGCTCCCTACGGCCGCCCGCCGCCACGCTGGCCATCACCGCCGGGCCTGCCGGAACCGCCGCCGCGCTGGCTGCCGCCGCCGAACACGCCGGCGCCGCTGCGCTCCTTCATGCGCTGCGCCTGCTGCTGTTGCTGCTGCTGGAGCCGGACGACCGAGATCAGGTAGACCTCCGCCCCGTCGTCGAGGCCGCGCAGGATCTCGGTGTGGTCCCAGTCCGCCAGGCCGAGCATCACGACCCGGGCCTCGGGACCGGACGGCGTCTTGACGAACACCACCCCGGGGCGGACGTTGCCGCCCGGTCCGGCGCCCGGCCCGTCCCGCCCTTCCCGGCCATCCGGCACCCCGCCGCTCGCCGCCTCGCGCTCCTTGCGCAAGGCCGCGAGCTGGTCCCGCACCTTCTGCTCGTCGAGCCCAAGCACGACGCCCGCCGCCGGGGCCTCGCGCACCGACACCACCGAGCCGTTCGGCACCGCCAGCACCCCGGCGCGGTCGGCGATCTGGATCGACACCTCGGCGTTCATGCCCGGCTTGAGCAGCCGCTCGGGGTTTTCGAGCCGCACCAGCACCGGGAACATGGTGACGTTCTGCTCGACCACGGCCTGCGGCTCGATCTTCTGGACCCGGCCGTGGAAGGTGCGGTTCGGGTAGGCCTCGACCGTCACCAGCGCCTCCTGCCCGGGCCGCACCTGGCCGATGTCGGTCTCGTCCACCAGGGCGCGGGCCTGGACCGTCGCGAGGTCGGCCATCTTGATCAGGGTGGTGCCGCCGGAGACGTTGGCGGCGGCCGAGGCGATGATCTGCCCCTGCTCGACGGTCTTCTCGATGACCGTGCCGCTGATCGGGGCGCGGATCGTCACGTCGCCGGTCTTCTCGCGGGCGAGCTCCTGGTTGGTCTCGGCCTTGAGGAGCTGCGCCCGGGCGTTGGTCTCCTCGAGCTGGGCGGTCTCCAGGTCCTGCGCGCTCATGACGCCGGCCTTCGAGAGCTGCTCGGCGCGGCGGCGTTGCGACTCGGTGGTCGCCACCCGCGCCCGCGCCAGCTCGAGGTCGGCCTCGGTCTGCGCCAGGCTGTTGCGGACGTCGCGCGGATCGACGCTCGCGATCAGCGCCCCCTGCCGCACCTCGTCGCCGGTCTCGACCGTCATCCGCAACAGCTCGCCGGAGACCTTGGACTTCACCTCGACCACCCGGATCGGCTCGATCTCGCCCGACGACTCGGCGCGGATCTCCAGATCCCGGCGCTCGACCGCCGCCATCTCCGGGGCGGCCTCGACCTCCTTGGTCTCCCCCTTGTCACAGGCCACGCTCGCCAGAGACAGGACCAGGACCGCCCCCAGGCCCAGTCCCCACACCGCTCTCCCCGTCCGCTTGTCGTTGACGCTCAAAGTGCAATCCTCCTGCGTTTCCCCTCGGAAATCAGATCAGAACCCGTCTTGCCACAGCGCTCTTTCAATTCAGAACCGGCCCGGCGGGTAAAACCTTCCCATGCGGCGCGCCGGCGCCGCTGGGGGTTGTACGGGCGGGCGGGGGGGAGGTTGCAGGGGGACTGGGAGCGCCGGCGTCCCGCCGGCAATCAATTTCATATGCCGGCAAGATGCCGGCGCTCCCAGCCCGGTCTCGCGAGTTGAGCGGGCTCGGCTTGATCCGACCGCTACTGCCGTGCCTCCTGCAAATCCAGCAGGAACGCCTCCCCTTCCAGCCGGTTCGCCGTCTCGGTCAGATGGCTCTCCCCGTACGCCTTCTGGGTCATCTTCTCCAGCCGGTAACCCCGCGTCACATAGGCGTTCTCCACCAGATCGCTCAGGGCGTTGGGCATCCGCGTGGCCGTGGTGAGCGCGATGCTGCCCAGCCGGTAGGGGCCCGCAGCCTTGCGGTCCTGGAACATCAGGCCGTAGAACGCCAGCTCGATCCAGCGCCGGCCGGGTTGCAGCTCCAGGGCGGCCTGGGCGGTGCCAATCGGCTCGCCGGCCATCGAGGTGACCGTGCCCGCCAGATGGAAACGGCCAGCCTCGGCGACCTCGACCTCGGCGGCGATCACCAGGCTGCCGTCGCGCACCTCGTCGCGGTAACGGCCGGTGAGACGGGCCGACGGCTTGCCATAGAGGAAGCCGCCGACCGACTGCCGCAACTCACCGCCGGCCAGCCGGGCCACCGCCGTCACCTGGAAGCTCTCGGCGAAGTCCGGCTCGGTGCCGGCCGGCAGGGCGACGCGGGCCGAATAGATGCCGTCGCCAGCCCGGCGGTCGGCGCCCCGACCGTCGTCGCGGTAGACGAAGCTCGCGATGAGGTCGCCGTCGATATTCGAGATCTCCCCCTTGACCTCTTGCAGAGCCACCGGGGACGCCGCCTCGATCTGCGCGAACAGATCGACCGGCTCGGGAGACTGATACGCCACCGCCGAGGCCCAGACCCCGAGCGCCGGGCCCTCCCCCTCCGGACCGCGCATCGACTGCCGCGTGGGCATCCGCTTCGCCTTGACCGGATCGGCCGCCCCCTTCTCCAGAGCCTTCGAGCTCTCCGGGTAGCGCGCCTGCAGGCGATAGTCCTTGGCCGTCTCCCGCGCGAAACGCGCCGCGGCGCCGGGATAGGCGATCTCCTGGGCCGTCGCCGGGGTCTCCACGCTCATGCCGGCGGCGAGAGAAAACATTGCGATTCCAACTCCGAAAAGCATCTTGCGCATGATTTGGGTCTCCTTCTCCACCTAGTAGAGGATGCTGATCAGACGGGCCGAGGTCATCGAGGACTGAACCGTCGTGTTCGGCGCGCACGCCACGCCGCTGCACGTCCAGATGCCGCCCGGAATGGCCTTGCGCACGTCGGAATCGCTGTCGTTGCGCTCGTCGTCGTGGTTCTCGTGCCCGGCGTCCAGATTGCGGAAGCCCGACGACTCCTGCTTGCTGGTATTGCCGCAGACGTTCGAGTTGTCATAGCTCGCCGTGGCGCTGCCGTTGCAGGCATAGATCGAGGCGTACTGCACGACGCCGTCGTCCTCGCCGTTGAGACATGCGCTCGAGCCGAAGATCGCTTCATAGCCGCCGGTCAGATAGACCGTCTTGGCGGGCGCGTTGGCGAAGGTCCGCACCTGCACGTCGTCCGAGCTGCGCAGCCAGTAGGTGGCGTCGTCGCAGCTCTGGATGAACAGCGCGATGAAATTGCAGAAAAGGTTGTTATTGCCGCACACCGCGTCGGCCCCCTGCGAGCCGCGGTGGGCGCCGCCGACCGTGATCGCCATGCTAATGCGCGCCGCCACCTGATCGTAGGGTCCGTTGTAATTGAAATTGGGATCGGACGTGTCATTGTTGCCGAGGATGTAATCCATCACCGCCGCGCCCATGCTGTGGGCGACCACGATGAAAGTGCCGCCCTGGGCGAACGTCTTGGCACAGCGCCGGCCGCCGCCGTCGGCGCCTCCATTGGTGGCGTTGACGATCTCGTTGGCGACCTCGCCGGCCGCCTGGGCGTCCCAGTAGGGGCGGGTGCCGTTGTAGCCGACCACATAGTAGGAAGCCGCGAAGCTCTTGGTGGCGGTGCGGATGAAGTCGTTCGAGCCGTTGATCCAGTAGTTCCGGGCCGAGGTGTAGCTGGTGTAGGTGTTGGTGTCGGTCTGCTTGCCATGGACGAAGACCAGGCAGGGCTGAGCGCCCGCCTGCCCCGCCAGGGCCACGAGGCCCAGCAGCAGCAGACCCGCGATGGATAGGCGACGGCACGTCATCGAGGACCTCCTTCTTGGTAAGACTGAAATTGTCCGTTTGCATGAATACGGTGCGCGCGGGGGGATTCGGCGAGCCGCGGTCGTAGTAAGATCGGGGCCACTTTCACCAGCCGTCCACCGATCCGTAGCCTGATCCCGCGGGAGGACCCGTATGGGGAGCGCCGGTACGAGGGTGTTCAAGATCGCTTCGGAGCCCTGGGAACACGAGGCCATGCGCCGCCTCAACTACCAGACCTTCGCCGAGGAGATCCCGCAGCACGAGCCCAATCCCGACCGGCGACTGGCCGACCGGATGCTCGACCGCAGCACCTGTTTCATCTGCCTCGAAGGGGAGCGCCTGATCGGCATGGTCGGGGTCAACGGCGACCGCCCGTTCTCGCTGGACGCCAAGATCCCCCAACTGGATCGCTACCTGCCGCCGGGCCTGCGCCCGTGCGAGATCCGGCGCCTGGCGGTCGAGCGCGAGCGGCGCCGCGGGCCGGTGTTCGCCGGCCTGCTCGCCTGCGTCCTGCGCCACGCCCACCGCCGGGGTTATGACCTCGGGTTGATCTCGGCGATCGACCGGCAGTTGGATCTCTACCGCCACCTCGGGTTCGTCCCCTTCGGTCCCCCGCTCGGCACGCCCGAGGCGCGCTACCAGGGAATGTCGGTGACCTGGGACCAGCTCGCGGTCTCGGCCCGCGTGCTGGCCGACGAACGCGGGGTCCGCAGGTGATCGAGTTGGCCCGCCCGGCGCCGGCAGGAGAGCCGCTCAACTTCCTCCCCGGCCCGGTGGGGGTCCACCGCGCGGTCCACGAGGCCTTCTGCCGGCCGGCCATCTCACACCGGTCCGAGGCCTTCCAAGAGGACTTCCAGGGCGTCCGCCGCCGCCTCGGCGAGCTGGCCGGGACGCCGCATGTCCAGATCCTCCTCGGCTCCGGGACCCT
>DATAHG010000066.1:0-12034 GCA_036263295.1 Thermoanaerobaculia bacterium
GGCGAAAGGTTCCCGGCTGCTGGCGAAAGGTTTTCGGCTCCCCGCGAAGGATTCCCGGGTCCCGGCGCAGGGCTTTTCGGCTCCCGGTGAAAGGTTCTCGGCTCCCGGCGAGACCTTCCCGGCATCGGCAAGACCTTCGCGGCCCCGCGAGGGTCTTTCCCTCTCCTCCGCGCCTGTCACCACCCTGCGACCCGCCCGCCGTCACCTCTCCGCCCCCGATCTGTCACACCCAAATCACGCTGTTGGAGGGGTTTCCGTCTTTCTCTCCGGGGGCGGAAAGGGTAAGATCCATCCCCGGCTATAAGGAAGAAAAGTCCATGGAAAGAAGGCTCGATCACGATCTCGACCGCGTCCGGCAGACGCTGCTCCGAATGGGCGGCGTGGTGGAAGGCATGGTCGCCAAGGCCACCCAGGCTCTGCTCGAACGCCAGACCCCTCTCTCGGTCGAGGTCATCCAGACCGACCACGAGGTGGACCAGCTCGAAATCGAGATCGACGAGGCCTGCCACCTGATCCTCGGCACCAAGCAGCCCACCGCGAGCGATCTGCGTTTCCTGGTGGCGGTGATGAAGATCAACAGCGACCTCGAGCGCATCGGCGACTCGGCGGTCAACATCGCCCAGTCGGTCGAGCAGCTCAACGAGCAGCCGCCGCTCAAGCCCTACATCGACCTGCCCCACATGTCCGAGCTGGTGCAGGCCATGGTGCGCAAGAGCCTCGACGCCTTCGTGAACCGCGACGTCGATCTGGCGACCGAGGTCTGCCGCAGCGACGACGACGTGGACGGCCTCTACAAGCAGATCTTCCGCGAGCTGCTGACCTACATGATCGAGGATCCCAAGACGGTGAGCCGCGCCCTTCACCTGCTGCTGATCTCCCGCAACATGGAGCGGATCGCCGATCACGCCACCAACATCGCCGAGGATGTCATCTATTACGTCTCGGGACGCGACATCCGGCACTCGTCGATGGCCGCCCCGGCGCCGGCTGCCCAGCAGCGCTGAGCGAGGCGGCTGCTGGGAGCGCCGGCATCTTGCCGGCATATGAAAATCAATTGCCGGCTGGAAGCCGGCTCTCCCAGTAAAAAGGCGGAGATCAGCCGAAGCGGCCGGTGATGTAGTCTTCGGTCTGCTTCTTGAGCGGATTGATGAAGATCTTC
The DNA here is from genome assembly GCA_036263295.1 of Thermoanaerobaculia bacterium. Taxonomy (GTDB): domain Bacteria; phylum Acidobacteriota; class Thermoanaerobaculia; order Multivoradales; family UBA5704; genus DATAHG01. Next base: position 1,160 of record DATAHG010000066.1, read on the forward strand.
TGGGTCGGACCGTACTCGACCACTTCCCCGAGGTACAGGAAGGCCGTGTAGTCCGATACGCGGGAGGCCTGCTGCATGTTGTGGGTCACGATGACCTGCGTGTACTGGGACTTCAAGTCCTGCATCAGCTCCTCGATGCGGGCCGTGGCGATCGGATCGAGCGCCGAGCAGGGCTCGTCGAGCAGGATCACCTCGGGCTCGACGGCGATCGCCCGGGCGATGCAGAGGCGCTGCTGCTGGCCGCCCGACATGCCGAGAGCGCTTTCGTCGAGGCGGTCCTTGACCTCGTCCCACAGGGCGGCGCTCTTCAGGCTGCGCTCGACGATCTCGTCGAGGTCGCGCTTCTTGTTGATCCCCTGGATGCGGCAGCCGTAGGCGACGTTCTCGTAGATCGACTTCGGGAACGGGTTCGACTTCTGGAACACCATCCCGATCCGCTTGCGCAGGTCGTTGATGTCGATCTTGGGGCTGTAGATGCTGCCCTCCTCGAAGCGGATATCCCCCTCGATCCGCACCCCGTCGATCAGGTCGTTGAGCCGGTTGATGCAGCGCAGCAGGGTCGATTTGCCGCAGCCGGAAGGCCCGATGAAGGCGGTGATCTGCTTCTCGGGGATCTTCAGCGAGATGCTCTTGAGCGCCTTCTTCTCGCCGTACCACAGCGAGAGGTCGTCGATGCTCAGGATCGGATTCTCGATCCGCGGGTTGAGGGCCGGATCGCGGTCCGGCTGGAGCGGCGCTCCGGCCGGCGGCGGCGTGGCCTGGTTGGTGGCGGTCTGGGTCTCAGCCATGATCCTTGTTTTCCCTGAAGAAAAAATCGATTCGGCCTACACGGCGCTGCCGGCGTACTTGCGGCGCAGGTGATTGCGCAGCACGATCGCCACCAGGTTCATGATCGTCACCACCCCGATCAGCAGGAGCGCGGTGGCGAAGACCAGCGGCGTCGTGGCTTCGACGTTCGGGCTCTGGAAGCCGACGTCGAATATATGAAAACCGAGGTGCATGAACTTTCGTTCCAGGTGGAGGAACGGCGGGTGCTGGTCGAGCGGCAGGGTGGGGGCGAGCTTCACCATGCCGACGATCATCAGCGGCGCCACCTCGCCGGCGGCGCGGGCCATCGCCAGGATCATCCCGGTCAGGATGCCCGGCGCCGCCGCCGGCACCACCACCCGGCGGATCGTCTCGAACTTGGTGGCGCCGAGCGCCAGCGACCCTTCGCGGACGATGCGCGGCACCGCCGCCAGCCCCTCTTCGGTGGCCACGATCACCACCGGCACGGTGAGCAGCGCCAGGGTAAGGGCGGCCCACAGGATGCCGCCGGTGCCGAAGGTCGGCGTCGGCAGGGCTTCCGGGTAGAAGATGCGGTCGATCGAGCCGCCGATGACGTAGACGAAGAAGCCGAGGCCGAAGACGCCGAAGACGATCGACGGCACGCCGGCCAGGTTGTTGACCGCGATGCGGACCAGCCGCACCAGCGGCCCCTGCTTGGCGTATTCGCGGAGGTACAGGGCGGCGAGCACCCCGAGCGGCGCCACCGCGAAGGCCATCAGGAAGACCATCATCACCGTGCCGAAGATGGCCGGGAAGATGCCCCCTTCGGTATTCGATTCGCGCGGGGCGGCGCTGACGAACTCCCAGCTCCGCGACAGGTAGAGCCCGAGCTTGTCGGTCCAGCCCATGCCGTTGGCCTGGACCGCGCGGACCACGTTGCCGACCGGCATCTCCTTGGTCTCGCCGTCGGCCGTGCGCATCACCAGGGTCTCGGCCTGGAAGACCTCGCGCATCCGGGTCAGGCGGGTGGCGAGCTTTTCGTATTCGGCCTCGTGGACGGCGAGCTGGCGGTCGAGCGCCGCCGAGCGCTCCGCCTTCGCGGCGGGCGACAGCCCCTCCTCGAAGTCGAGCTTGCGGCGGTCGAGCCGCAGCCCCTCGATGCGGGCGTTGACGTCGCCGATCGCGCCCTTTTCCAGCTCCTCGATCTCGGCGAGCTCGGCGTTCTTGCGCTCGTGCAGCGGTCCGAAGGCTTTCCAGACCGCCGCGGGGCCGGCGGCGAGCACCTGGCCGCCTTTGCGCAGCTCCTGCATGGAGCCGTAGAAGTTGCCCCACTCCAGGCGCTCCAGGAGGACGGCGTCGGCCGGCAGGGTGCGGGCGGCGACGTCCTTCTCGTCGATCCAGACGAAGTCGAGCCCGCTGACGTCGCGGTTGCCGATCTTGAGCCGCAGCCGGTCGATCGCGGCGGCCCCTTCGGCCTTCGGGGCCTGCTCGACCTCCCAGACCTCGCCGAGGACCTTGCGGCCGTCCTTGAGGCTCAGCTCGACCAGCTCCTTCTGCCAGAAGTAGCTCAGGCCGTGGTAAGCCAGCAGCAGCATGATGCCGATCACCAGCAGGAGGTTGAAGGCCAGGGCGCCGCCGCACAGCCAGGTGAGGCTCTGGCCGATGATGGCGGAACGCCGCTTGTAGTTGCCGAGGAGCGCCACCGGGGCCTCCCGGGTTCGTCCCCGGGCGCGCGAGGCGTCCAGGGCCGGAGCGGTCGCTCGGTCGGTCATCGCCATCCGCGTCGTCTCCTTGGGGGGCTGCATCACAGTTGCGAATAACGTTCGCGGAGGCGCTGTCTCACCAGCTCCGCCACCGTGTTGAGCAGGAAGGTGATGCAAAACAGAAGCAAGGCCGCGAGGAACAGGGTCCGGTAGAGGGTCCCCCCCTGCGGCGCCTCGGGGATCTCGACCGCGATGTTGGCCGACAGCGTCCGGAAGCCGTTGAAGGGGTTCCACGACATGATCGGGGTGTTGCCGGTCGCCATCAGCACGATCATGGTCTCGCCGACGGCGCGGCCGAAGCCCACCATGACGGCCGAGAAGATGCCCGGCGAGGCGGTCGGCAGCACCACCCGCGTGACGGTCTGCCAGCGGTCGGCCCCGAGGGCGAGCGAGCCCGCCACCAGGTTGCCGGGCACGTTCGAAAAGGCGTCCTCGGCGATCGCGAAGATGATCGGGATGACCGCGAAGCCCATGGCGAGGCCGACCACCACGGCGTTGCGCTGGTCGTAGGTCAGGCCGGTCACCCGCAGCAGCCAGGCCTGGAAGTCGCCGCTGAAGGCGATGCCTTCGAAGCCGGGCGACAGTCGCATGCAGAGCCAGACGCCGAACGCCAGCACGACGACGAACAGCAGCACCTCCGTGCCCAGCGGGAAGCGGTTGCGGAAGGCGCGCGGGGTGCGGCTCCACAGGTATCCGGCCAGCAGGACCAGGAGAGGCAACACGATCGCCATCAGGAACAGGCCGGGCAGGAACTCCTGGATGCGCGGCGCCAGCCAGAGGCCGGCCAGGAAGCCGAGCACCACGCTGGGCAGCGAGGCCATGATCTCGATCATTGGCTTCAAGTACCGCTTGTAGGCCGGGTGCATGAACTGCGACGTGTACATCGCCCCCAGCACGGCCAGCGGAATGGCCAGCAGCAGCGAGTAGAAGGTCCCCTTGAGGGTGCCGACCAGCAGCGGCGTGAGCGACAGCTTGGGCTCGAAGTCGTCGGTGCCGCCGGTCGATTGCCAGACGTGCTCGGGGCGGTCGTACCCCTCGTACCAGACCTTGCCGAACAGGGTCTGGAAGGTGACTTCCGGATGCGGGTTGCGGATCCCGAGGTCCGCCACCTGCCAGGCACCCTGGCCAGCCGCTGTGCCGGCTGCCCGGCCGGCGATATAAGCGCCGTCGGCCTTCGGCGTATAGAACAGGGAGGTCTCCTCCGCCACCGGCGTCGGGCCGGTCCACAGGGTGCGGTCGGCGGTCGAGAAGTACAGGCCGAGCCGGCCGCCGCCCGAGGCGAGGAACCCCTTGTCGCGTTGCGACGGGGCGATCAGGCGGATCGCTCCCGGGTGGGCCGGGAAGACGTGGATCCGCGTCAGGCGCTCGGTGTCGTCGCTCTGGCGCACCGCGAACCAGGCCGACAGGGCGCCGTTCTCCTGGCCGACCACCAGGGTGCGGCCGCCGAGCAGGAGGTTGAGGGCGGTGACCGGCGCGCCGGCCGGGACGCCGCGGACCTCGCCGGGCTGGCCGTCCTGCAGCGGCCACCAGAGGAGGTCGCCGCCCGCCGTGCCGGCGTAGAGGTTGCGCTGCGCCGGGTCGAGGACCACGGCGGTGATCCGGCCGGGCACCTGGACCTCGGCCCGGCCGACCGTCTCGGTGGATTCGCCGGTGAACTCGTTGGACTCGACCGCCCGCCGCACGATCGCCAGCCGGCCGTCGGCGAGCACCGCCGCCGCCGTGGCGTTGCCGTCGTCGTCGCGCTGGGCCGCGAAAGGCCCGAGCGGCCGGTGCTGCGGATCGACCTCCAGGAAGACCGCCGGGGTCTCGTCGGGCGTGACCACCCGGTCCTGCCCCTCGAAGGTGACCGCGAACTCCATCTTCTTGATCAGGACCCGGCCGTCGCCGGTCGCCGCCGCGAAGGCGCGGCTCTGCGGCGGCACGATGGCCGAGGTCAGTGCCAATGGCGCCGAGGTCGGGGTGCCGGGGGTACCCGGGCCAACCGCCGCCCCCAGCAGCGGGGAGGAGTAGGCCACCCGGCCGTTGTCGAGGCGCACCACCCGCACCAGGCCGCTCTGGTCGAGCGTCGCGACGTGGGTGCGATGCTCGTCGGCGATCACCGCCTGGATCGCGGCGGCGCCGGGGATCGCCACGCGGTGGGCCGTCGCCACCTGGGCCGCAGCGGTGAGCGGCAGCACCTCGTGGAGGATGAAGACGAGGATGCCGAGGATGCTCGCGATGATCGCGATGCCCCCCGCCGACACGATCCAGCGGGCGGCCCGGTCGGCGATCAGGCGCCGCCGCGGGGTCTTCCGGGCACGGCTCACGCGGCGCTCGGGCACGGTGCCGGCGGCATTGGCGGCATTGGCGGCATCGGGGGCTGCGGCTGGTTGAGCCATTCTCTCTCCCGTTTTTCCCCAAAAAGACTGCCTTCAGACCCTTGAACAGAGAGCCCGGTGGCGCAGAGCCGCCACCGGGCCTCTCGAATCCAGGGGGATTTTACTGGAGCTTGGCGAGCTCTTCCTGAACGATCTTCTGGGTCAGGGGGATGAACCCGTCCTTGACCACGGTCTGCTGCCCCTGCTGGGAGAGAACATAGCGCAGGAACTCGCGGACCAGGGGGTCGAACGGCTTGTTGGGCGCCTTGTTGACGTAGACGTAGAGGAAACGGGACAGCGGGTACTTGCCCGAGAGCACGTTTTCGGCGCTGTCGTCCACGAAGGGACCGCCCGGCTTGGCCGCGATCGGCACCGCGCGCACGCCGGAGGTCTTGTAGCCGATGCCGCTGTAGCCGACCGCGAACTTGTCCTCGGTCACGCCCTGGACCACCGAGGCCGAGCCCGGCTGCTCCTTGACGGTGTCCTTGTAGTCCCCCTTGCAGAGGGCGTGCTCCTTGAAGTAGCCGTAGGTGCCGGAGGCGGAGTTGCGGCCGTAGAGGCTGATCGGCTGGTTGGCCCACTCGGTCACGCCGGCCTGGCCCCAGTTGGCGATCGCCTTGCCGCCGCACGCCCGGCCCTTGGAGAAGATGCCGTCCACCTGCTGCATCGTCAGGCCCTTGATCGGGTTGTCCTTGTTGACGAACACGCCGATGCCGTCGACCGCGACGCGGATCGGGGTCGGCTTGTAGCCGTACTTCTTCTCGAAGGCGTCGATCTCCTCGGCCTTCATGGTGCGGCTCATCGGTCCGAGCTGCGAGGTGCCCTGGATCAGCGACGGCGGCGCCGTCGAGGAGCCCTTGCCTTCGATCTGGATGCGGATGTTCGGATACTCCTTCTTGTACCCCTCCGCCCACAGCGTCATGAGGTTGTTGAGGGTGTCCGACCCGACCGAGCTCAGGTTGCCCGAGACGCCGCTGGTCTTCTGGTAGCCGGCGATCCCGGCATCCACCTTGACCGCCTGCGCCGAAACCACGGCGGTTCCGCATGGGGCGCACAGGGCCAGAGCAACGGCCAGCGGAGCTGCCACAGAGGTACGCTTCATATTCTCTCCTTAGTCTTTATGCAATCCGAGGAGACCGGGTCGCCCGGTCTGCAGGCGCAACTGTCGCAAAAGCGTTTGGCAGCGAACCTACCGCGCCGTGACAGCGGTGTGACATCCGTCCCGGCCACGACTTCCCGGAACCGCCTGTCGCACGGTTGTCACGCCGCCGTCGCAGCGTCGCTCGGCGCCGTTTCTATCCTTCCCTCGACTCAGAACGAGTTTGCTAGCCGGACCGCGGCCGCTTCGCTATAGACCGCGCGAGGGCGACCTCATAAACTTCAGCAGATCGATTCCAAAGGAGAGCAGGATGCGCGGAAAGGCTTTTTTTCAGGCCGGCCTGTTGGCGCTCGCCCTGGCGCTGGCAGCCGCCCCCGTCACCCGTGCGCAGGTGACCGGGCTGTATTACCAGGAGGTTGAGAAGGACGGCCGGATCTATGTCTTCAACACCCCCGAGAAGGCCGCGAGCTGGGAAAAGAGCGGCGACATGGGCACGGCGGTCACCCTGATCGGCCGTGGCCCCAACGGCGAGACCATCGTGGCCGAGAACGACACCGCGATGGACCTCTACATCTTCAAGCACAACCTGCCGGCCTACGACCGCCCGACCCCGGTGGCGGCCAAGGCCGCCGAGTTCCCGAAGGACAAGATCGGCATCCGCGTCTACGCCGACGTCACCAACCGGCAGAACGAGGACGAGGCGACCGGCATCAAGAGCAGCGACAGCGGCACCGGCATCGACGTCAAGCGCTTCTACTTCACCTACACCCACACCTTCGACAAGATCTGGTCCGCCCAGTTCCAGTCGGACATCGGCGACCAGGGTGCCCGGCGCTATGACGTCTTCGTCAAAAAGGCCTACATCCAGGCCGTGGTCAGCCCGGCGGCCACCTTCCGACTCGGCGCCGCCGACATGCCCTGGATCCCGTTCGTCGAGGGTCTCTACGGCCTGCGCTACATCGAGCCCACCGTCGCCGACCGCCTGAGCTTTGGCACCTCGTCCGACTGGGGTGTCCATGCGACCGGCAAGGTCGGTACGGTGTTCAGCTACTACGCCTCGGTGGTCAACGGCCGCACCTACAGCAACCCGAGCCGCAGCAAGGGCGTGGACTTCGAGGGCCGCCTCTCGGTCGAGCCGGTCAAGGGCTTCACCCTGGGCATCGGCGGCTACTCCGGCAAGCGCGGCCTCGAGACCGACGCCGCCCCGGCCCGCCACACCGCCACCCGCGGCGACGCGGTGATCTCCTACGTCACCGACCGCTTCCGGATCGGCGGCGAGTATTTCCAGGCCGACAACTGGAACACCGTCACCTCGGCTTCGAGCGACAGCTCGGACGGTTTCTCCGGCTGGTTCCTCTTCAACGCCACGCCCAAGGCGGCGTTCTTCGCCCGCTACGACTCCTCGAACCCCAGCAAGGACCTCAAGCCGAACCTCGAGGACACCTACTACAACGCCGGCCTCCAGTGGCGCTTCAACAAGACCCTGGCCTCCTCGATCGTCTACAAGCACGAAGAGGTCGAGGGCGGCACGATCTCCACCTCGAACGGCACGATCGGCTCGACCAACGCCAGCCGCCAGGGCAAGTTCAACGAGATCGGCGTCTTCGCGGTCTACGACTTCTGATCTCTGGATCAGGTAAAGAATAGAAAAGGCCGCCCGCAAGGGCGGCCTTTTTGTTTTTGGAAAGGGCTTACCAGGGGCGCGAGATCACGCAGGCGTTGATCCCGCCGATGCCCATCGAGAGCTTGCCGGCCGGGCCGTTCTTCACGGCGCAGGGCTCGTCGAAGACGTAGGCGCCGTGGAGCGCGCCGATCGAGTGGTTCAGCTCGTTCGGGTGGAGCGGCGTCGGGAAGAGCCGCCCCTGCTCGTAGCCAAGATATTGCGCGGTCAGCTCCCAGCCCCCTCCCGCCGCCATGCCGTGGCCAAAGGTCCCTTTGCGCGCCGTGACCAGAACCGAATCCGGCACCACCCCGCGCAGGGTCGCGACCTCCTTGTAATCGCCGGGCGTGGCCGTGGCGTGGAGGTCCCAGGTGGCGATCTCCGCCGGCTGCACCCCGGATTCCTCGAAAGCCTGGCGGATCGCCGCCGTCGGCCCCTCGGTCGAAGGGGTGATGATGTGGTCGGCGTCCGAGCTGACCCCGACCGCCACCGGCTCCATGCCGAGCGGCTTGAAGCCCCGCGCCGTCATGCGCTCCAGGTCCCCGATGATCCAGAGGGCCGTGCCGCCGGCCACGTGGGTGCCGCGCAACGTCGTCAAAGGCTTCGAGACGCCGTGGTCGGCCGAGATCACCCGGGCGGCGTAGAAGGCTCCGACGCTCAAGGGGTGCGGCGGCGGATCGGTCGCCCCCACCACCACCGCGTCGGCCTCGCCGCGCCGGATGGCGTCCATGCCGAGCTTGAGCGCCACCCCGAAGGTCGAGCAGGCCGCCACCGGGGCGAAGGCGAGGCCGCTGATCCGCCCGAGCATCGAGACCTGGGCCGCCGGGGTGTTGCCGATGTTCCAGACGAGGTTGGCCGACACCGACTGCCAGGGCGGCGTCGGCGCCCCCCACTTCTTGAGGAGCTGGCCCTGGCGCCGCTGCTTTTCCTTGAGGACGCTGACCTTGCCGCGCTCGACGTCGCCGTCCACCCCGAGCGCCTCGATCTCGTTGAGCTCCCGCAGGTACTCGTGAAGGCTCGGCGACCGCCCCGCCCAGTAGTGATACCAGGCGTCCTCGGCGTCCGCGCGGTCCGCCGCCTCCGCCGTGGCGGGGTTGACGGGAATGTCCGCGGAAGCCGGACCGTCCAAGGCTTCCGACATCTCCGGGTTGCGCTCCGCCCAGAAGCGGTCCCAGCGGCGCTGGGCGCGGGCGAGGCCGAGGGCGGCGTCGCCGATCGTGCCGATCGCCCCGAGGCCGGTCCCGATGTAGACGTGGGCCCGGGTGCCGAGCCCCGCCAGGGTCTCCTCCAGCCCGGGGTTCTGCCCGAGGGCCTGAATGAACCCGCCGATGGCGTAGAGCGACGGCAGGTCCATCTTCTCCTGGAGCTGCCGGAACCGGTTGGGAGGAAAGCGGTCGTGCAGCCAGTCATGGTAGGCGCCGAACGAGAAATCCGGCACGCCGACCAGGAAGTTGTCCGGCCCGAAGCCGTTGAACGGCTGCAACCAGCTCTCCGTAGAGGCCAGGTTCGCCGTGAAAGCGTCGATATTGGGAGAGCGGGGCGCCACGATGCCCCAGCCGAAGATTCCGACTCTGCGCAGGGCAATTTCTCCTTTCCGAAGGCCCCCGATTGTGCCACAACGGGGCCGGCCTCTGAACGGGAGGCGAAAAAGTCACACAAAAGGAGGAAGAGAGGGGCTCACCACGACGCCCTCTCGCATTCCATGCTATCGCAGGGTATCGTCCCTGGAAGGAGGATTCCATGAAGAAGACTCTCCTCGCCGGGCTGACCGGCCTCTGTCTGGCCGGCGCGGTCCACGCCGCCGCGCCCCCCGCCGCCGCGGCCCCTCCGAAGACCGCGGCCCCCGCGGCCCGCACCTACCTCGACCTCGCCTTCGAAGGCCCCGAATGCCGCAGCGGCTGGTTCTTCGGCGGGCGAGGCTACACCGCCACGGTCGATGCCAGCAGCCCGCGCTCCGGCCAGCAGGGTCTCCATTTCGAGTACACCGGGGCGGCTCCCTGGAGCGAGAAGAGCGGCGCCTTCGGCGTCGCCACCCGCATCTTCCCCGCCGAGGAGCTCGGCGGCGGCCGCAAGGTGCGCTACAGCGGCCATATCCGGAGCGAAGGGATCGAGCACGGTTACGTGGGACTCTGGCTGCGGGTCGACGGCCCGTCCGGCGTCCTCGCCTTCGACAACATGGACGGCCGGGGGGTGAGCGGCACCACGCCGTGGAAGCGCTACGACATCGAGCTGACGGTCCCGCCCGAAGCCAAGGCCGTCTACTTCGGCGCCCTCCTGTCCGGCGACGGCAAGGCCTGGGTGGACGACCTCTCCTTCGAGGTGGACGGCAAGCCCTGGGTGGAGGCCCCCCTCCCGCCGCTCTCCGCCCCCTCCGAGGCGGCCGTCGCCTGGCTCAAGGAGAAGGCGATCCCCTTCACCACCTCCGAAGCCGGGCACGGCTTCGCCGACCTCCAGCCGCTCAAGAAGATCGTCGGCGACGCCCGCATCGTCTCGCTCGGCGAGGCGACCCACGGCACCCGCGAGTTCTTCCAGATGAAGCACCGCCTGACCGAATTCCTCGCGACCGAGATGGGCTTCACCCTCTTCGCCATCGAGGCCAACATGCCCGAGGCCTACCGGGTCAACGACTACGTCCTGACCGGCCAGGGGGACCCCAAGGAGCTGCTGCGCGGCATGTATTTCTGGACCTGGGACACCCAGGAGGTGCTCGACATGATCCTCTGGATGCGCGAATTCAACCGCTCCGGCAAGGGCCGCATCCAGTTCCTCGGCTTCGACATGCAGACCCCGACGGTGGCGATCGAGAACGCCAAGAAGCTGGCCGCCGAGGCCGACCCCGGCCTCGCGCCGAAGCTGGAGGAGGCCTACGCCTCCTTCGCGGACTGGGGCCGGCTCCCGGCCCCCGACGCGAAAAAGAACGAGCAGCGGCTGGTCGGAGCCCAACAGGCTCTGGAGATCCTGGAGTCCGCCCGCCCCCGGCTGTTCGAAAAGCTCGGTAAGGAGAAGGCGGACTGGGCCATTCAGAACGCGCGGGTGGCGGTGCAGGAGGAAGAGGGCGCGACGGGAAAGGTGAGCCGCGACCAGAGCATGGCGAAAAACGTCGACTGGATCCTGGAGCAGGCGCCGCCCGGCTCGAAGATCGTGCTCTGGGCCCACAACTACCACGTCTCCCGCCGGCCGGACTCGATGGGCGGCGCCCTGGAGCAGACCCACCCCAAGGACATGCTC
>DATAHG010000067.1:0-6823 GCA_036263295.1 Thermoanaerobaculia bacterium
GCCCAGGCGAGCCGCAGGTCGAAGCGGCCCGGCCCGAGCCGGTCCAGCAGATCGTCCAGGAACGCTTTGTGCAGGTCTGCCGCCTGGGACGGAGTAAGATCTCCGATCAGCCGGGTCTTCACCCGGCCTTCGATGGCAGGCTTGGTGAAGAGCAGCAGGCGGCGCGCAGGGGAGAGGGGAGTCGGACGCACGGCGGGGATTGTAACCGGGAGATCAGGCGATGGGGCTGCTGACGCTCACCACCGATTTTGGGTTGGAGGACTACTACGTGGCCGCGGTCAAGGCCGTCGTCCTCCGCCACGCCTCCGACACCCGAATCCTCGACATCACCCATCTGATCCCGCCCGGGGACATCGCGGCCGGCGCCTTCGTCTGGGCGGCGGCGATGCCCTGGTTCCCGAACGGCGGGGTCCATCTCGCGGTGGTCGATCCCGGCGTGGGAAGCCGCCGCCGCATCCTGGTCGCCGTCACCGAGACCGGCTGGCTGGTGGCGCCCGACAACGGGCTGCTGACCCACCTTCTCGACGCCACGCTGCCAGTCCTCCCCGCCGCCTCGCGCATTCTGTCCGTGCGGTCGGTCGAACGGGAGGACCTGTTCCTGCCCGGCCCCGGCCAGACCTTCCATGGGCGGGACCGCTTCGCCCCGGTCGCCGCCTGGCTGCTGCGCGGCGGCGCGGCCGAGGAGCTCGGCCCCGAGATCGAGGATCCGCTCCGGCTGGCGATCGAGCCGGCGCGGCGCGAGCCGGGCGCGCTTTCGGGCTCCATCATCCACATAGACATTTATGGCAACGTGGTGACGAACATTCCGTCGAGCTGGGTGGGCGGCTCAGAGCGGCCAGATGTCAACGTAGAGGTGGACGGGCGCACGATTCGGCGCCTCGTCACGCACTATGAGGAGATCTCTCCCGGCGAGGCGGCCATCCTTCCAGGGTCGGCCGGCACACTGGAACTCTCCCTGCGTGGCGAAAGCTTGTCGCGACAATGGAATATCCGTCGCGGTTCCGGTGTACGCGTCCAGATTTCGGAGATGCCCGCGTGACAGCAGAGTGACAATCTCTGCCGCAACGGGCTACAATGAGACGTTTGCGGGGCTTGATGCCCGCTCGATCTTTGGGAAGGAGTGCGTGGAAATGAGCAAGTGGGAGTACAAAATCATCAACATCCGAAGCGAAAACTACCGCCTGGATCCCAACTCGGTTTCACAACTCAATCAACTGGGTGAGGATGGGTGGGAGCTCGTATCGATCACTTCCGTCAACTTCAAGACCGGCGCGACCGACAATATCGCAATGGTGTTCAAGCGTCCGGTCGCGAGCTGAGCCTTCCATGACAGGGGAGGCCGGCCGCCGGCCCCGCTCGCGCCTCAGGCTCTGAGCTGCTTGCGGGAACGACGACGGGCGAAAGCCAGGGCGAACCCCCCGGCGCCGGCCGCCAGCAATAGCAGCATCGTTTTCTTCCTGGGGGCGAACCCCACCTCGGTTTCCACCGCAGCCCGGACCTCCGCGAGGCGCAACTCGGCCTCGCGGCGAGCCTCTTCGATCCGCCGCTCGGCGGCGCGCCGCGCCTCGTCCAGCCGGTCGCTCATGGCAGATCCTCGTCGTAGAGATCGTCGCGGATGGCGGCGGCTCCCGCCCCGACCGGCTTGGCGTCGGTGAGCAGGCTGTTCTGCCACCAGTCGATATGGTCGTCCATCCGGCGGCGGATGTTGTCCATCGGATTCTCGATCTGGCGCAGGCGCCGGACGCCGAGACCGGCCAGGATGCCCGTGACGAGCGCGAACAGAGCCAGGAGGATCAGCGCCGCGGCCCACAGCGGCAGCCAGATGGCGAGCACGACGATCAGCGTGAAGAGGAGCAGCCCCACCATCCAGAAGAGCAGGACGGCGGCGCCTCCCAGGAGGCCCAGAGCCAGACCCAGGCGGCGCCCCGAATGGCTGAAATCCTCTTGCAGAGCCGCCAGCTCGGCCCGCAGGACCTCCAGCAGCGACTCGCCCAGCGAACGTATCAGATCGATCCAGCCCGTCATCCCACTCCCGTTCCGCTTCCCGCGGTCTCCTGACGACAGCTTCTGCTAACTCTGGTAACTCGGTGGACGGCCGGCGCCTCAGCGCCCCGCCGGGACCCGGTTGCCGATCCGGACTCCGCGGCTGAGGAAGGAAGCCTGCCCCGCCAGCTCATCCCGTACCCCGACGCCCACCCGGTGCTCGCCCCCCCGCATCAGCAGGTTGACCGAGTATACAAAGTTCTTGCCCGTCGCCGCGTCGGCGTCGGCCGCCGGTACGCTGATGGGCAGCGGCGTCTGCTGCACCTCGGAGGTGTCGCCCTTCGAGTCGATGGCGCCGATATAAACCCGCACCCGCCCTTCGTGGGTGGCGTCGCGCGGCACCAGCGTCAGCTTGCCAAGCGGGATCCGCACCTCGACCGGGACCAGGTAGAAGCCGTCCGCCCGCTGAGTGGCGGCGCCGAAGGCGATATCGATCCCGAGCGGGTTGTCCTGATACGGGAACTGCAGCGTCGCGAGCGTCCCGTCGGTCATCCGGGCGTCGGGGCTCTTGTCGCGGTACCCCTCGCGGTGGCGGACCGTGAGCCCCTTGCGCCCCTTCACCTTGACCTCGATCTTGTAGAACCGCCCGTCGCCGTAGTGCGGCGGCGAGTAGCCGATCGAATAATAGGTATTGAAGTCGCGCGCGATCTTCTCGAGCTGCGGCATGACCACGTTCGAATTGAGGATGGCCGTGCCGCCGGTCTTTTCGGCCATGAACTGCATCGAGCTCTGGAGATTCGAGATGTTCATCGAATCGACCATCACCCCCATCCCCGGCCCCTGGTTCTCGGCTGACACCGACTCATACGTGCGCAGACCGCCCGCGTCCACCGCGTAGAAAGTGATGCGGTTGGCGTTGGCCTGGGCCGCCAGCTCGTTGTAGCGGCGCGAGGCGTCGTACTGGAATGCCTCGGTCAACGCCGAGCCCTGGGCGTACTTCTCCTGCACGGCATAGAAGACGTCCTGGGCGGCCGTCATCGGCAGACCCTCGCTGACGTAGAGGATCGCCTTACGGCCCGGCATGCCGGCCAGCGAGTTGACCGTGTTCTTCAGGCCGTCGATGCTGAACGAGAGGTCGTTGTAGACCGACTGCGCGTACATCCGCGCGTGCCCGATCGCTTCCTGGGCGCTCTGCGAATCCTCGATCTCCTTGAGCACGCTGCGGCGGTCGGAGATCTGGTGGACGGCGGCGCCGGTCACCTTCTCCAGCTCCAGCAGCGAGGCGTTGATCAGATCGGGGTCGCTGGTGAACGGCCGGCGGACCTTGAGCGAACGGTCGTAGGTGACCAGCATGACCTGGTCGTCCCGGCCGATGTTGTTGTCCAGGAAGACCCGGATCTCCCGCATGACGCGGTTGCGGTTGAACGGCGTCAGGTTGAAGTTGTCGATGTAGATCACCAGCCGGAGCCGCTGGTCCTCGGGGATCGGCTGCCGCGGCTCCGAGCCCGGCGGCGGGGTGACGCCGGGCGGCAGAGCCGGCGCCGGGAGCGGCGGCGCGTCCTCCAGGCCGGCCGTGACCTTGCCGGCCTCGACGGCGTAGAAGTTCGAGATCGCAACCGGCTTGTTGTTCTCGAACACCTCGAAATCGTCCCGGGTCAGGCCGGAGACGCGTTTGCCGCTCTTGTCGGTCACGTAGACGTCGACGTTGACGACGCTGACGTTGACCGTATCGAGAAAGATGTCACTGCCAGCCTGCGGCTGCGCCGCCGCCCCCTTCTTCGCGGGCGACGGGGATTGAGCGCTCGCCGCTCCCCCGGCGAGAACCAGGGAGAGCGCCAGCAGGCCGGGGCAGATCATTCGTCGGTAGAACGTCATAAACCTTCCACTTTCCTGTCCGATGCGTGAGCCCGATGGGCGGGACGAGACGGATTATACCCCCTCCCCAACTCCGCTACCGCGGGAGAGGGCGTCCTCCGTCGATCCAGGAGAGGCCGTCCTCAGCCCTTCCCCTTCTTGGGCGGCTTGACGTCCGCCTCCGCCGTCAGGATGTTGCTGCTGTTGGGGTCGAACAGCCCCAGCACCAGGTGGTTCTCGAGCCGCCGCAGGCGCAACTTCACGCTGTAGGGCAAGAACTTGCCGGCCGTCGGCTGGCTCGGGAAGGAGAGCCGGATGGGGATCAGCGGCATCTCCGAGGGGTTGCCCTGCTCATCCATCGCCGCCACCCGCAGCTCCAGCTCGGCGACAAATTTGCCGTCGATCGGCACCGCGGTCACCGCGTCCACCGGGATGGCGATCGTGAGCGGCACCTCCATCTCCCGCCGCCCCGCCGCCACCGGCTCGCCGAGCTTGAGCGGCAGCTTGGCCGCGCCCGGCCCGCTGCCGAACAGCATGGCGCTCTCGACCATCATCGAGGTCTCGGCCCGGCGCGACAGATCGAGGAAGCTGTCCCGCGACCGCACCTGCAGACCCAGCCCGGCGTTGCGGACCTCGACCTTCACCGTGTGGCGCTGGTCGTTGCCCTGCCAGGGGGGCGTGAAGCCGATCCAGTAATAGGACCGGGTGTCGGTCTCCGAGGTCTCGAAAGCCTGGAGGCGGGCCGAGTTGATCAGCGCCCGGCCGCCGGTCTCCTCCGCCACGTACTGGAGGGTGGACTGCACCTCCTGCTCGCGGAAGATGTTGCTGTTGGACTGGCTGGGGACGCTGCTGGCCGTGGCGTTGGTCGCCTCGGTGTCGAGCCCGGGCACGTCCACCGTGTAGATCGTGTAGCCGAGCCGGTTGGCGGTGTCGGTGAGCGGCTGGTAGAGCTCGCGGTTTTCCGGCAGCTCGCCCTCGAAGACCTGGCGCACCGGGCTGTTGACCACATACTGCGACGGGTTGGCCGGCCAGCCGCCCGACAGCAGGATCATGACCTTGCGGCCCGGCGGCGAGGCGAAGCCGCGCAGCGTGCTGACGGTGGCCGAGACCACGCGCTGGATCTGGTTGGTCAGGCGCAGGGCGTACTCCCGCTCGTCGAAGTCCAGGCGATCCGCGAAAGCGGCGCGGGGCCCGAGGCCCTGGTTGATGCCGAGGCTGCGGGAGGTCTCCATGCGCCGCAGCTCGGTCACCCGCTCCAGGCCGTAGGCCCGGCGCAACGCGGCGTCGTCCAGGGCCCGGCGCAGGTCGCGCTCATTGCGGGACCAGGTGGTCAGCATCTTGAGGCTGCGGCCGTCGAAAGCGACGATCGCCATGCGGTCCTCGGGACCGAGCCGGGCGATGTCCTCCTTGAGCTTGCGCAGCACCTCGTTGCGCCGCGCCGAGACCGAGAAGAAGTCGTCGACGAACACCAGGTAGCTGGTTCCCACCGGGCTCCCCGGGGTGATGCCCGGCAGCCCCTGCACCGGCGCTTCCTGGGAGGGGCCTTCGACGGCCAGGCCGCCAAGGATCTCGGTGAAGTACTCGATCGAGACCTCCTTGCCATCCACCATCAGGCGGAAGTCGGAGGGCTGGAGGTTGCTCACCCGGTTGCCCTTCTTGTCCGTGACCACCGCCTCGACGTTGACCACCCGGACCTCGATCTGTTCCCCGAAGACGCTCGCGGGCGCTTGCGGCTCGGCCGGCGCCGCCGGAGCCTGCTGCGCGCCCGCCGGGACACCGGCCACCACGAGCGCGCCGAGGAAGGCGAACGCTCGCAAAAGATTGTTCTTCATGTCCATCCCCCAAAAAGGCGGAGAAGACCCCGAAAAGCCGGGATCGTAGTGTCTACGTCAACAACCCCGGCCGCGGTTTTGTTTCGGGGGGCGGGTTCCCGCCTCAGACCGGCGTCAGGAGCCGCGATTTCAGGTGGGAGACGATCTTCGGCCCATGGTCGCGGGAGTTCTCGATGAAGATGCGGTCGGTCCAACGGCCGGCCTGGAGGGTGCCGGCGACGTAGAGGCCCGGCACGGTCGATTCGCAGGTTTCGGGATCGACCTTGGGGATCAGGGTCTCGGGATCGACCTCGACCCCACAGCGGCGCTCGAAGTCAGCGTCCGGGGTGTAGCCGACCAGCACGAAGGCGGCGTCGGCCGGCAGGACCGCCGGGCCGTCGGGACCCTCCACGTGGACCCCGTCGTTGCGGAAGGCGGTCACCCGGGTATGGAAGCGGGCCGCGATCGAGCCCTCCTCGATACGGTTCTCGACGTCCGGCTTGAGCCAGTACTTCACCCCCGGCTTGAGCGCGGCGCCACGGTGGACCAGCGTCACCCGCACCCCGGCCCGCCAGAGCTCGACCGCCGCCTCGGCCGCCGTGTTGCCGGCGCCGATCACCACCACGTCCTGGCCGTAGTGCGGATGCGGCTCGACATAGCGATCGTGGACCCAGGGGAGGTCCTCCCCCTCCACCCCCAGCCGGCGGGGGTTGAAGAAGTAGCCGGTCGCGAGAGCCACCGAGCGGGTCCGGCGCACCGTCTCCACCCCGTCCCGCAGCCGCCGCCCCACCACGGTGAAGCCGTCGTCCTCCCGCCGGACCTCCAGCACGTCCTCATAGAGCGCCAGGGGAATCTTGAAGGCGTCCACCACCGAGCGGTAGTACGACAAGGCCTGCCGCCGGGTCGGCTTGGCGTCCGGAATGGTGAAAGGGATACCCGCGATCTCCAGCCGGTCGCGGGTCGTAAAGAACTCCATGAACGTGGGATAGCCCTGGATGGCGGCGGTCACCGGACCCCGGTCCACCAGCAGCACACTCATCCCTTCCCGGCGGGCTTCCGCCCCGATCGCGATCCCCGTGGGCCCGGCGCCCACCACCAGCAAATCCAACATCTCGCTCACTCTCGACTCCTTCGAAGATCCAGTCGGTAGAAATGGTCCACCGGACCGTGGCCGC
>DATAHG010000068.1:0-9089 GCA_036263295.1 Thermoanaerobaculia bacterium
GGCGGCCGGCCCTTTCCCGGTGCGGGGGCACCGCGCCTTCCCGGCCCTCTGGGAGGAGGGGCGCTACGACGCGGTGATCTACCAGCTCGGCAACAACGCCGACTTCCACGCCCGGATCTACGAGATGCTGCTGCGCTACCCCGGGGTGGTGGTCCTCCACGAGTACATGCTCCACCACCTGGTGCGCGGCATGACCCTGGCGCGGGGGGACCTCGGCGGCTACGTGGAGGCCATGCGCTACGCCTATGGCCGCATGGGGCAGTCGATGGCGCGGCGGAGCCTGGACACCGGCATCCCGCTCGACGTCTGGAGCTATCCGCTGTTCGAGCGCGCGGTGGACGCCAGCCTGGCGGTCCTGGTCCACAACCGGACCACGGCCGACCGGGTCCTGGCCAGCCGGCCGCTGGCCCGGATCGCCTGCGTGCCGCACCACCTGAGCCTCGGGGAGACCCCGGACCCCGATCCTCAGACCGTGGCCGAGATCCGCCGCTCGCTCGGCATCCCGGCCGGCGCCTTCGTGGTCTCCTCCTTCGGCTTCATCACCCCGGCCAAGCGGATCGAGGTGACTCTGCGCGCCTTCGCCCGCCTGCGGCGCGAGGTGCCGCACGCGGTCCTCTACCTGGTGGGGGAGGTCTCGCCGCACTACGACCTGTCCGGCCTGCTCACGCCGGAGGTCGCCCCCGGCGTGGTCCTGGTCGGGCGGACCGACCTCGAGCCGTTCCTGCGGTACATGGCGGCCACCGACGTGGCGGTCAACCTGCGCTACCCGTCGGCGGGGGAGACCTCGGGCACGCTGATCCGCCTGCTCGGCCTGGGCAAGCCGGTGATCGTCTCGAACACCGGCTCGTTCGCCGAGATCCCCGACGATGGCTGCGCCAAGGTAGACCTCGACGAGAGCGAGGAGGAGCTGCTGGTCGCCTATCTGCGCCGGCTCGCCCTCGACGAGCCGCTGCGCCGCCGGATGGGAGAGAATGCGCGGCGGCACATGCGGACCCACCACACCCTGGAGGGTTCCGCGCAAGGCTATGCCGACATGGTGCGGCGAGTGGTCGAGGAGAAGCCGGCGCCGTTCAAGGCCGTGCCGCCGCTCGCCCCGGCGGCGCCCGATGACATCTATTCCGAATTGGTGGCCGAGGTGGCCGCCCAGGCGGTCGATCTGGGAGTGGACGAGAAGGAGGAGGACCTGTTGCGCGACCTCGCCGAGATCTTCGTGGATCTTCGCCTGGATGGGCGGCTGGACCGTCCGGACGGGAGGGCCACCGGCTGATGCGGATCCGCCGCTCCGTGCTGGTCTTCCTGATCCTGTTGGCGCTGCTCGCCGGCCACTACTGGTACTGGTATGCCGCCCGCGAGCGCCCCGCCGCGCCCGAGCCGGGGGGGCTGCCGGCCCGCCTGCTCGCCTCCGGCGTCTACGACGCCTGCGGCTGGGCCCCCTACCCGCACCAGAACATCGGCGTGCTGGCCGGCGCCGTGGACGACGGCACCGCCTACCTCGAAGCCGCCGCCCGCATGGCCGGCGCGCCGCCGCCGGTGCTGCCCTCCTTCGGCCCCTTCGCCGTGCCGCCGTCGAGCGAGATCGTCGCCTGCTCGGACTGGGACGGCCAGCGCTTCACGGCGGCGGCGCGGGTCTACCCTATCCTCGGGGCGGTGGCCCGCCTGGCCGGCCGGCTGGCCGGCAACCCCTGGCTCGCCGGAGGGGAGATCTCCCAGGCGGAGAAGGAGGCCGGCGCCAGCCCGGGCAAGGCCGGTCTGGTCGAGCGGGTGGTGCGCGTCGCCTGGCGGGACGGCTACTGGACGGTCAGCACGGGCGAGGAGCCGGATCTCTCCGCCGCCGCGACCGCAGCCGGCGGGGAGACGGAGGCCGAGCCCACCCTGGCGCGGATCCACCTGAACGAGGAGGTCTCGCAGTTCCCGGCCGGCACCTACCACCTGCGCCGGCAGGACGGCGAGCTGGAGCTGGCCCTCTCCCGGCCGGCCGGCGGGCCGCGGTCCGGCCCCGAGGTTGGCGATCCGCTCAAGGGGCTGGAGCCGCCGCAGCGGCCGGTCCTCTTCGCCGTGGCCGGGCCGGCCTGGCCGGCGGCCGAGCCGGCGCCGCTCCCCACCGCCGCCCTGGCCCTCTTCGACACCGGCGAGGAGCAGGCCCTGCAACTGCCGAGCATGGCGATCATCCACCCCGAAGGGAAAGAGCGCTGGCGCATCCCCGGGCAGGGCATCGCCGGCCTGCTGCTGCGCCGCCTGCCGCGGCGAAATGTCGCGGGCTGGGAAGTTGTTGCAATCGATGCTCCGAGCCTGCGCCGCGCCCGCGCCCTGCTCCCCCGTCTGAATGTCCTGGCACCGAAAGACGGCTCCCAGCCCCCTTCGGGGCGGCTGGTCCTCGGGCTCTGGTTCGAGCCGCGGGGGACCTGGCGGCTGGTCGGACGGGTGCGGGGTATGCTGGAGAAGATCCCGCTGGTGGACCGCCGGCAGGTGCGGCAGTGGCGCGACGCCGAGACCCTGCTGGCGCCGCTCAAGCCCTGCCGGCAGGTCCGGCTCGCCGCCACCGAAAGCCCCGCGTCCTTCCGGCTCCGTTTCGTGGGCTGCGGCGGAGGCACCCAAACTTCTGATTGATGATTGACAGCCGGGGACGAATCACTTAGCCTTCGCGGTTGCCCCGGTTGGAGGTTTGCCATGCAAATTTGGCTGGACCAGGTTCGTGAGGAACCTTTCAACTGGGACGAGACTCAGAGGATCGCTCCCGAGACGCTGGACCGACACGAGCTGCTGGGCCTGAGCCCGGTCGCCTGGAAGGGACAGGTCGTCTATGCCGACCCCGGGTACTTCCTGCGGGCGCGCATGTCCTATGAGCAGACCCTGAGTTGCAACCGGTGTCTCAAGCCGATCGTCGAGCCGACCAGCACCGACGTCGAGTTGATGATCCTGGTGGACCGTGGCGGCGAGCCGGAGCACGAGCACGCGCTGCACGAGCAGGACATGAGCATCCTGTACGTTGACGAGGAGGTCCTGCAAACGGATCCCGTCCTCGTCGAGCAGCTGCAGCTCAACATTCCGATGAAGCCGCTCTGCCGTCCCGACTGCAAAGGGCTCTGCCCCGAGTGCGGAGCGGATTTGAACGCCGGCCCCTGCTCCTGTGCCGCCGCCGAGGTCGACCCGCGCTGGGCGGCCCTGGGATCGCTCAAGAGCCGGTTTGACGGCCCGAAGGATTGAGGAACAAGGACTTTTTCGAACCGAGAGGCTCACGACAATGCCGAATCCAAAACGACGCCATTCCAAGGCCCGCCGCGATCGCCGTCGGGCTCATGACGCCCTGAGCCGCCCGGCGGTCTCGACCTGCCCGAACTGCGGCGAGAGCAAGCTGCCGCACCGCGCCTGCGGCCACTGCGGCCATTACCGCGGACGCCAGGTGGTCGAGGTCAACGAGACCACGTAGCTCCTCAGCCGTCTCAGCCCCCCGGCGGGCGGTGCCCCGAAGCGCCGCTCGCCCCACGAAGTTCCCGATCTGGGGAAAAACCGGGGGCGCCCTGATACAATTCGCCGGCCAACCATCCAGCCAGCCTGATCGGGCTCGCCGCGCGAGCCGGGGACGGGACCGAGTATGCCGATCGCGGTAGACGCCATGGGGGGAGACTTCGCGCCGCAGTCCGCGGTCGAGGGCGCCGTGCGTGCCGCGACCGAGGACGGCGCCGCCATCCTCCTGGTCGGCGACAAGGGCCGCGTCGAGGCGGAGCTGCACCGGCACGGTCGATTCGAGCCCGGCCGGATCGAGGTCGTCCACGCCGAAGAGGTGGTGGGCATGGACGAGCCGGCGATCACTCCGATCCGCAAGAAGCGGCGCTCGTCCATCCGGATCTGCGCCGAGCTGGTCAAGCAGGGGCGGGCCCAGGCCCTGGTGACCGCCGGCAACACCGGCGCCGCCATGATCGCCGCCAAGATGGTCATCGGCACCGTGGCCGGGGTGGACCGCCCGGCCCTCGCCGCCGTCCTCCCCAACCGCCAGGGGCGTACCGTCCTCCTCGACGTCGGCGCCAATGTCGACAGCAAGCCGATCCATCTGCGTGAGTTCGCCGTCATGGGCCACTTTTACGCCCAGGAGGTGATCGGCACCCCGTCGCCGCGCATCGGCCTGATGTCGATCGGCGAGGAGGAGGGCAAGGGGACCGACCTCACCCGCGAGGTCTTCAAGGTCCTCCAGAACACCGGCCTCAACTTCATCGGCAACGTCGAGGGGCGGGACGTGTTCAACGGTTCGGCCGACGTCATCGTCTGCGACGGCTTCGTCGGCAACGTGATCCTCAAGAGCGCCGAATCGCTCGCCGAGCTGCTCGGCGGCATGCTGCGCGAGGAGCTCAAGCGGTCGTCGCGCACCAAGATGGGCTATCTCTTCTCGAAGCCCGCCTTCGACGCCTTTCGCCGCCGCACCGACTACACCGAATACGGCGCCGCGCCGCTCCTCGGGGTCAACGGCGGCTGCTTCATCGGCCACGGCCGTTCGAACGCGCGGGCCATCCAGTCGGCGATCCGCCGGGCCACGGAGTTCTCCGCCGCCCAGCTCGACCGCAAGATCCGCGACAAGATCGCCGAGCTGCACAGCCAGGAAGACCGGCTCCTCGCCGATTCACCCATCTCTCCGCCGACTCAACAGGGGACCTCCGCCGGATGAATCCATCTGAGCTCGCTTCGCGCACCTTCGCGTTCGTCTTCCCCGGGCAGGGCTCCCAGAAGGTCGGCATGGTCCGCGCCTGGGCCGAGCGCTTCGAGGAGGCCCGCCGCACCTTCGAAGAGGCCGACGCCGTCCTCGGCTTCCCGCTCTCCAAGCTCTGCTGGGAGGGGCCGGAGGAGGAGCTGAACCTGACGGCCAACACCCAGCCGGCGCTGCTCACGGCCTCGATCGCCATCCACCGCTCGCTCGCCGCGGCCGGAGCCGGCGATCTCAAGCCGGTGGCCATGGCGGGCCACAGCCTGGGCGAGTACTCCGCCCTGGTCGCGGCCGGCGCCCTCGACTTCGCCGACGCCCTCCGCCTGGTGCGGCGGCGCGGCCAGCTCATGCAGGAGGCCGTGCCGGTCGGCCAGGGGGCGATGGCCGCCCTGATCGGCATGGACCTGCAGGCGGCGACCGCCCTGGCCGAAGAGGCCGCCCAGGGCGAGGTCTGCGCCGTGGCCAACCTCAACGGCTTCGTGCAGATCGTGCTCGCCGGCCACAAAGGGGCGATCGACCGGGCGGTGGCTCTCGCCAAGGAGCGCGGCGCCAAGAAGGCGACCCTCCTGGCGGTGTCGGCGCCGTTCCACTCGCCGCTGATGCGGCCGGCCCGCGAGGGCATGGCCGAGCTGCTCGAAAAGACCACGTTCCACGACCCCCGGGTGCCGATGGTGAGCAACGTGGACGCCGTGCCGGTCGCCGACGGGGCGGCGGCGCGCGACGCCCTGATCCGCCAGATCGACAGCCCGGTGCGCTGGGTCGAATGTGTGCTCTGGATGGTAGAGAATGCGGGTGTGGACTACTTCCTGGAGGTCGGGCCGGGCACCGTCCTGACCGGCCTCACCCGGCGGATCGCGACGTCGGCGACGGTGACCGGCGTGGGCGATCCCGAGCAGCTCCGCAAGCTCCTGGAAGGCCCCGAGGCGGAGACGGCGAAAGAGGAGTAAGGAGGAGCGATGTTCCGACTCGACGAAAAGACCGCGCTGGTGACCGGCGCCTCCCAGGGGATCGGCGAGGCCGTGGCCCGCCTGCTGGCTCGCCAGGGCGCCCGCGTGGTGCTGGCGGCCCGCAACGAAGACAAGCTCAAGCGCCTGGCCGAGGAGATCGACGCCGGCGGCGGCTGCGCCCGCCCCCTCGCCCTCGACGTCTCGCAGCCCGAGACGATCGGCGAGCGCCTCAAGACCCTGCCCGAGGACTTCGCGGCGGTGGACATCCTGATCAACAACGCCGGGGTCACCGCCGACAACCTGCTCGCCCGCATGTCCCTGGACGATTGGGAGAAGGTGCTGCGCACCAATCTCACCGGCGCCTACGCCCTCACCAAGGAGGTGGTGCGGGGGATGATGAAGCGGCGCTGGGGGCGGGTGATCAACATCTCCTCGGTGGTCGGCCTGATGGGCAACGCCGGGCAGGCCAACTACGCCGCCTCCAAGGCCGGGCTGATCGGCTTCAGCAAGTCGCTCGCCCGCGAGCTGGGGAGCCGCAACATCACCGTGAATGTCGTGGCCCCGGGTTATATTGAGACGGCGATGACCGACAAGCTCGGCGAAGCGGCCCGCGGGCAGCTCACCGGCGCCATCCCCCTGCAGCGGCTCGGCACGGTGGACGACATCGCCTGGCCGGTCCTTTTTCTCGCCAGCCAGGAGGGCGGGTACGTCACGGGCGAAACGATCAACGTGTCGGGCGGGCTCTATATCTGACGAAATGCCATGGACTCTCCGGGGGCCTTTGTGCTAGAACCGGAGTTCGTGCGCGTCCGCGCGACGTCTTGGAAAGACAAGGAGGGTATACCGATGCCTGTAGCAGATAGAGTGAAGAGCATCATCGTGGAGCAGCTCGGTGTGGACGAGGAAGAGGTGACGCTGGAAGCCAGCTTCACGGACGACCTCGGCGCCGATTCTCTGGACATCGTCGAGCTCGTCATGGCCTTCGAAGAGGAGTTCGGGATCGAGATCCCGGACGAGGAGGCCGAAAAGATCGGCAATGTTCGCGAAGCCGTCAATTACATCGAGCAGAACGCCGGAGACCAGAACTAGGTCCCTGAGCGCAACCAGCCGCCTTCATTGATCCAGCCGAGATCCTGAGCCCAACCGTGCGTCGCCGAGTCGTCGTCACTGGAGTAGGTCTGGTGTCCCCCCTCGGGGTGGGCACCGCCGAGAATTGGCATGCCCTCATGGAGGGGCGCAGCGGCATCGGGCCGATCACGCGTTTCGACGCGTCGGCCTACCCCTCGCAGATCGCCGGGGAGGTCCAGGGTTTCGATCCGCTGAACTACCTGGACAAGAAGGAAATCAAGAAGAGCGACACCTTCATCCACTACGCCCTCGCCGGGGCGCAGTTCGCGATGGAGGACTCCGGCCTGGTCGTCGACGACTCCAACACCGAGCGCGTCGGCGTCATCATCGGCTCGGGGATCGGCGGTCTCCCTCTCATCGAGGCGACCCACGAGACGTTGCTCGCGAAGGGGCCGAGCCGGGTTTCGCCCTTCTTCATCCCGGGGCAGATCGTCAACCTGGCCGCCGGGCAGGTATCCATCCGCTACCACGCGCGGGGTCCGAACTCGTCGCCGGCCACGGCCTGCACCACCGGCCTGCACGCGGTGGGCGACGCGTTCCGCCTGATCCAGCACGGCTATGCCGACGCCATGATCGCCGGCGGGACCGAGGCGGTCATCACGCCGCTGGCGGTCGCCGGTTTCTGCGCCATGCGCGCCCTGTCCCACCGCAATGACGATCCGGCGAGGGCGTCGCGTCCCTGGGACGCCGGCCGCGACGGCTTCGTGATGGGCGAGGGGGCGGGCATCCTGGTCCTCGAAGAATACGAGCAGGCCCGGCAGCGCGGCGCCCCGATCTATGCCGAGATCGCGGGCTACGGCATGAGCGCCGACGCCTACCACATCTCCGCCCCGCACCCGGAAGGGGACGGCGCGGTCCTCGCCATGCGGTCGGCCTTGAAGGACGCGGGCGTGGCCCCCGACCAGGTCGGCTACATCAACGCCCACGGCACCTCGACCCAACTCGGCGACCTCTCGGAGGTGACGGCGGTCAAGCGTCTCTTCGGGGAGCACGCCTACAAGCTGGCGGTGTCCTCCACGAAGTCCTCGACCGGGCATCTGCTGGGCGCCGCCGGCGGTCTGGAGTCGGGCATCCTCGCCCTGGCCCTCCGCCACCAGATCCTGCCGGCCACGATCAACCTCGACCACCCGGGCGAAGGCTGCGACCTCGACTTCGTGCCCAACACCCCCCGGCCCACCGAGTTGGAGTACGCCCTCACCAACTCCTTCGGCTTCGGCGGCACCAACGGCTCGCTGGTGATGCGCCGGTACAGCGCGGAAGGCTGATCTTCCCAGCCGGACCTCCGCCCGGGGCAACGCCCTGGGCGGGGGTGCGCCTATTCCACCCCCATCAACGTCCGCTCGAAGAACTCCGCCAGCCGGGCATAGAAGTGCCCCTGGGAGTCCCCCTGGAAGCCGTGCTTCTGGCCGGGGTAGAAGGCCAGCTCGAAGGGGAGCCCCGCCTTCACCAGCCGGTCGATGAGCATCACCGTCTGCTGCGGGTGGACGTTGTCGTCCGCCAGGCCGTGGACCAGGAGAAGCTGGGTCTTTAGGTTCTCGGCCACGAAGACCGGCGAGGAGCTGCGGAACCCGTCGGGGTTGGTCTGCGGGGTCTCCAGGTAGCGCTCGGTCCAGACCGAGTCGTAGAGCCGCCAGTCGGTGACCGGCGCCCCCGCCATCGCCGCCTTCCAGACGTCCGGCGCGTGGAGGATGCAGTAGAGCGTGTGGATGCCGCCTCCGGACCACCCCCAGATGCCAATCCGCTTCATATCCGCCCAGCCCTGCTTCTTCAGGTAGTCGATCAGCGCCATCTGGGCAGCGAGGTTGCCCTCCCCGAAGCGGCGGTGGTCGCGGTCCTCGCCGGACTTGCCGAAGAAGATCGAGGCCTGGTTGTCCACATTGGCGACCACGAAGCCCTTCTGGGCCATGCGCTTGTGCCAGAGATCGCGCCCCCGCAGGTCCCAACTGTTGTTCACCACCTGGGAGCCGGGGCCGCCGTACTGGTAGACGATCACGGGATAGCGCCGCGACGGGTCGAACCCGACCGGCTTGAGGATCCGCGCCGGCAGCCGTGCCCCGTCCGGACCGGGAATGGTCAGCAGCTCCCACTTCGGCAGGGTCGCCGGGTCATACCCCGGAGGAGCCTGGAAGGGGAGGGGGACCGCCGGGGCCATCGGAGCCAGCGCCCGGCGCACCTCCAGCCGCGGCACCATCTCCGCGGTGCTCCAGGTATGGACCCAGGACTTGCCGTCCGGCGCCACCAGGGCGGAGTGGGTGCCCGGCTCGGGCGTCAGCTCCTCGAAGCGTTCTGAATCCAGCCGCGCCCGCAGGATGTGGCGCTCG
>DATAHG010000069.1:0-2390 GCA_036263295.1 Thermoanaerobaculia bacterium
GCCCTGCGGGAGGATCTCGAGGGGGAGATCCTCCACGACGGCGAGACCGAAGAAGAGACCCCTCCGGTGATCGAGGCGGCCGGCCGGCTCGGCGGGGAGCTCATCCTGCGGATCCGCCGCGACGCCATCGCCTCGGTCTCCTAGCTTCTCAAAGAGAAATTCGGCTTCGTTTTTCTGGCCGACCTGTTCGGCACCGACGATCCGGAGCGCGAGCCCCGTTTCGAGGTGGCCTACCACCTCTCGGACGCCGCCGGCGAGCGCCGCCTCCGGTTGGAAGTCGCGGCCGGCGAGGACACCCCGGTGCCGACCGTCACCGGCGTCTGGCGCGCCGCCGGCTGGCCCGAGCGCCAGGCCTTCGACTCCCACGGTATCCGCTTCGAAGAAGACCCGGAGGGGCTCCAGGAGGAGGGCGCCGCCGGCGAGGTGGAGCTGGCCTTCGGACCGCCCCAGGCGGACGCCTCCGACCAGCTCCGCCTGCGCCTGCGCTTCGACGGCGAACGGATCGCGGACTGCCGGCCGCTCCTCGGGCACGACCGCCTCGACCGCGCGGCCGCGGCGACCGGCAACCTGGCCTACTGCGGGGCGGTGGAGAAGCTGCTCGAAATGGAGGTGCCGCCGCGCGCCCGCTTCGCGCGCACCGCCCTCGCCGAGCTGCAGCGCATCGCCTCCCACCTGTTGTGGCTGGCGACCCACGCGGCGGACGTCGGGGCCACGGCCCCCAAGCCGTCCTGCCTGGCCGAGCGCGAGCGGGTCCTCGCCCTGCTGGAGCCGGGCCGCGGCGCCACCTGCTGCCCGGGCGGGCTCGCCGCCGACCTGCGGGACGGCTGGGCGGAGCGCTGCCGCGACTTCCTGGGGACCTTCCCGGCCCGGATCGACGACTGGGAGGGGATGCTGACCGAGAACCGCCTCTGGAAGCGGCGGACGGTCGGGGTCGGGGTCCTGTCCCCCGAGGTGGCGCTCGACTGCGGCGTCACCGGCCCGGTGCTGCGCGCCAGCGGCGTCCCCCGCGACCTGCGCAAGGACCGCCCCTACGAGGCCTACGGAGAGCTGGACTTCGAGGTCCCGGTCTGCCGCAATGGCGATACGTACGACCGCTACCGGGTGCGGGTCGAGGAGATGCGCTGGGCCGCCCGCATCGTCGAGCAGTGCCTCGACCGCCTTCCCGAAGGGGCGGTGGTCGGCCCGCCGCCCAACCCGCCCCAGGCACCGCGCGGCGCCGAGGTCTACCACGGGGTGGAAGGTCCGCGCGGGGAGATCGGTTTCCATCTGGTGGGGGACGGCACCGCGAGCCCCGGCCGTCAGCGGGTGCGGCCGCCGTCGCGGTACAACCTCCAGGCCCTGCCGGAGATCGCCCGCGGGCAGACCCTGGCCGACCTGGTCGCCCTGGTCGGCACCCTCGACCTCGGGCTCGGCGAGCTGGAGCGCTAGGGGACCTGGGCGCCCGTCGGCTTTTTCCGACAGGTTGTCGGAGAAACCCGACACATCGATCGGGGTAGCCGGCGGGGTAGCCAACAGCGCGATTTGGCTCTATCCTTAATTTAGCGCTCCCGCTGTCCGGCCTGTCCGGAAGGGGCGCTGTCCACCGCCGTCGTTCTTGGCACATGTGTGCCGAAACGACGGAGGGGAGATGGCATGGCACGGCCGTCCTCCCCATGCCTTTCCTCCGGGTTTGGGAGAGAGTGAGGGGTCTGCCCGGGGAGACCGTCCTCTGTAGAGTCCTGACGGCCCGGAACGCGTCCCTTCCCGAGGACACGATCTTGCATTTTGCCTGCCTTCCGGGGATCGGAGCTTTTGCCGCGCGAGGGGAAATCCGTTGGCACCGTATGTGCGTAGACCATACGGCGGAGAGGTTCATGTTGAAGGGAGAAAGGATGCCCAAGGAAAGCGTCAACCACCAGAAAGGGTGGGACTTCGAGGCGGCGGCGATGCCGTTCGTGGACGCGCTCTACAACACGGCCTACCGCATGACCCGTAACGCCGAGGACGCGGAAGACCTGGTCCAGGAGACGTACCTCAAGGCCTACCGCTACTACGACAAGTTCGAAGAGGGGACCAACTTCAAGGCGTGGTTGTTCAAGATCATGAAGAACACCTTCATCAACAACTACCGCAAGAAGCAACAGGCCCCCGCCCTGAGTGATTTCGCCGAGATCGAGGAGTCCTTCGAGAATCAGGTCAGCGAAGACGCGGCCAAGCCGACGAAGAACCCCGAAGAAGAGCTGCTCGAAAACGTCCTCGACGAGGACGTCCAGAAAGCGCTCGACAAATTGCCTCCCGACTACCGCATGGTCGTCCTCCTGGCTGACCTGGAAGGGTTCTCCTACAAGGAGATCGCCGACATCCTGGAAGTCCCGGTCGGCACCGTCATGAGCCGCCTCTACCGTGGCCGC
>DATAHG010000070.1:0-6512 GCA_036263295.1 Thermoanaerobaculia bacterium
CTCGGCGCGCGGCAGCGGCTGGGGGTAGTAGCTGGAGACGAGGTCCAGGTGCTCGGCGACCTTGAGGGTCTCGGGCACCTTCGAGACCTGGAGCATGGTGCCGATCCGCATGCGGGCCGCGGGGGAGTGCGGGTCGAGCCCAAACAGCCGGGCCGCGCCGGAATCGGGCCGCTGCAGGCCGAGCAGCAGGTGGACCGCGGTGCTCTTGCCGGCGCCGTTGGGCCCGAGCAGGGCGACGACCTCGCCCGCGCGCACCCGCAGGTCGAGTCCGTCGAGGGCCAGGACGGAGCCGTAACGCCGGGTGGCCCCGCGCAGCTCCGCGATGACCTCCTGGCCGGACGATCTGTTTTCGATTTTTTCCATCGGGGTTTCCTCCTCGATCACGATGGCCTCATTGTGGAGGCCCGCAACCGGAGGACCCAGGGAGAGGCGTCACCTCTTGGCGATGACGTTTGTCATTTCGCAGGAGGCGGCGAGAAGCTCTCGACCGCGGCCTTGAGGATCTCCTCGTACTTCCGGAAGACCGCTGCGTCGGCCACGGCGACGATCTGGAAGACCCGCCCCCGGTCCGCGACGAACACCGCGAACCCGCGCACCTCGCCGCCGCCATCCCGGGCGCGGATGCGATGCCAGAGCGCGATCCGCCCATGGATCGGGCTGCGCCAGGAGCGCTCCGCCTTCATCCCCTCGGTCGAGAAGAATGCCGTGGCCGCGGCATCGAGGCCGGGAGCTTCCGCAATGGAGATCTGGAGAAGAGCGTCGGCGTCCGGGCTCGTGGCGGAGACCGCCTTCTCCTCGTGGACGACGTTCCAGTGCCGGGGGATGTTCAGGGAGCGGTCGAGGCCGGGCTGGGCCGCGAGAAGGACCGCGAGGAGGACAGAGAGCATGAGGGGCGAGTTTTATCCCGCCAGGCGGAGAGCGTCCTTCAGAGATTCGGACAGCTCGATCGGCGCGAAGTACTCACGCGGGTAGAGGTAGTCCTCTCCAGACTCATCGAGAACGCGCAGGTAGCCACCGTCCGTGGCTCCAACATCCGGTACAACCTGATAGATCTTCCGAATCTCCAGAGACGCCGGGACGCTCTCGTTGTGAACGCAGACCACGAAGCTGGGAGAAGACTTCTCGTCCATAGCTCAAGTCTAGTCGATAAACCTTTTGATCTTGAATTCCAGCCGCCCCACCCCTACAGCTTCGTACCAGTGAAGCTCAGCCCTTCGAAGTGTGCCGTCCGGGAGCCTGACTGTGGCCAAGCCCTTGCGCTTTCGCCACCTTCCCCGCCCATAGACTCTCATCAGGCGTGCCAACTCACGTATAGCACGGCCCACCGCGATTGTCTCGACGGCCGAAATGTCCCCCTCGATAGTGAAAAACATCTAAGGAGAGACTTTAGCACAGGCCTACGATCCGCTTCGTGGGTGACGACCGGAAAACTTCACTCACATCAGAACACTCTACGCTTCGCGGGAGAGGGCGCCACCGCCCTCCCGAAAACCCGGAGTTAAAGCCTACGTCCCCAGCCCGCCCAGCTCTTCCTCGATCTTCTCCCACTCCGCCATCAGCCCCTCGACCTTGCCGGAGAGGGTCTTCTGCTCCTGCTCCAGCTTCTTGACGTGGTCCCGGGTGTTGCGGTCGAAGAAGGTGGGATCGCAGAACAGCTCGTTGATGGCGTGGATGCGCGACTCGGCCTTCTCGACCTCGCCGGTCAACTGGTCGCGCCGCTTGGTGAGCTCCTTCTGGCGCTGCTGGAGCTGGCGTTGGACCGCCGGATCGGGGCCGCTGCCGTTGCCGTTGCCGTCCGCCTTGGCGGCGGACGCCGCGGCCTTCTTCTTCTGCTCGCGGCGCATGCGCAGCACCGCCTCGGCGTCGAGATGGTCGTCGCCCAGGCGCTCCAGGTACTCGTCGTAGGTGCCCTGGAAGTCCTGGATGCCGCGCGGCGAGATCTCCAGGATGCGGTTGGCGAGCTGCGACACGAACCAGCGGTCATGGGAGACGAAGATCAGGGTGCCGTCGAACTCCTTCAGGCCCTCGACCAGCGCCTCGATGGCTTCGAGGTCGAGGTGGTTGGTGGGCTCGTCGAGGATCAGTACGTTGGGCTTGGTCACCGAGAGCTTGCAGAACACCAGCCGCGCCGCCTCGCCGCCCGACAGGCTTCCGATGTGCTTCTTCACGTCGTCGCCGGTGAACAGCACCATGCCGAGGTTGCCGCGCACGAAGCCGACCACCTCGCCGGGCACGGCCTCCCAGAGCCACGCCTCGACGCTCTGCTTGCTCCCTTTGGGCAGCTCGTGGTGATCCTGCGAGAAGTAGCCCGGATGGGTTTCGTAACCCCATTCGATGCGGCCGGCGTCGGCCTCCGTCTCGCCCACCGCGATCTTGAGGAGGGTGGACTTGCCGATGCCATTGGGGCCGATGATCGCCATGCGGTCGCCGCGCTGCACGGTGAGCGAGACGTCCTTGAGCACCTGCTTGTCGCCGTAGGACTTGGAGACCCCCTCGACCTCCAGCACCTGCCGGCCGCTCGGGCGGAGCTGCTTGAACTTGAAGGTCGGATAGCGCCGCGAGCTCTGGGGGAGGCGGTCGATGACGATCTTCTCGATCATCTTGACGCGGCTCTGGGCCTGCCGCGCCTTGGTCGCCTTGGCCTTGAACCGGTCCACGAACTGCTGGTGGCGGGCGATCTCCGCCTCCCTCTTCTCGATCTCGGCCTCCTTGCGGTCGCGGTTGCCGGCCTTGGCATCCACGAAGGCGTTGTAGTTGCCCGGGTAGACCATGATGGTCTCGTAGTCCACGTCCACGATGTAGTTGCAGACGTTGTCGAGGAAACGGTGGTCGTGCGAGATCAGCACCGCGGTCCCCTTGTAGCTCTCCAGGAACTTTTCGAGCCACCGGATCGACAGGATGTCGAGGTGGTTGGTGGGCTCGTCGAGGAGGAGCACGTCGGGGTCGGCGGCGAGGACCTGGCCAAGGAGGACGCGCAGCTTGAAGCCGCCCGACAGGGTCCCCAGCGGGTTGCGGTGAACCTCGGTCGGGATGCCGAGCCCTTCCAGCACCTCGCCGGCCCGCGCCTCCAGGGTATAGCCGTCGTGGCGCAGGATGAGGTCCTCGAGCTCGGCGTAGCGGTCGGCGTCGAACTCCTTGTCGGCGTCGGCGAGCAGGCGGTCCTTTTCGACCATCGCCTCCCAGACCTCGTGATTGCCCATCATGGCGACCTCGAGGATGGGCATGTGCTCGTAGCTGAAGTGGTCCTGCTTGAGGACGCCGAGCTTGACCCGCTTGGGCATGGAGACGACGCCCGCGCTGGGCAGCTCCTCGCCGGTCAGAATCTTGAGAAACGTCGATTTGCCCGAGCCGTTGGCCCCCACGAGGCCGTAGCGGTTGCCTGGGTTGAACTGGATCGAAACCCCCTCGAACAGAGTCTGGGGGCCGAAGGATTTGCCGAGGTCGGAGACAGCGATCATAGGGCCGGTAATCCTATAACAAGAGGCCGGGATAGAGCCGTGGCACAGGCCGACAGCCGGGTGACAGCGGAGCCAGGAGGGTAGAACCCGGAGCCGCTTTGCAAGATTCCGGCGAGATTTCGCGTCTTTCCTCTTTTGAGGAGGAAAGACGGCCAACGTACGTTATACTCCCATGGCGTACGCCACCGCCCCCGGCGGACGTACCCTCCAGGGAGGCAAAGGGCCGTGAGAAAAGCGATGACCCCGACCGAGCTTCGCAACGACATCTATCGTGTCCTCGACGATGTGCTGAACACCGGCATCCCGCAGGAGATCCTGCGCGGCGACCGCTCCTTGATGATCGTCCCGGCGAGCGGGCAGCGGCTGCGCCTGGCCGACCTGCCGCGCCGCGAGGCGCTGGCCTGCTCCCCGGACGAGCTGATCGCGACCTCCTGGGAGCAGGAGTGGAGCCCGGAGCCTTGAAGGCATTTCTGGACACCCACTCCGCCATCTTTCTTTGGGAAGGACGAATCGAGCTCTTCGGCAGCGCATCCCGCGACCTCATGGAGCGCTCGACGTTATTCCTGTCCCCCCTGGTCCGCCTGGAGCTCGGCCTGCTGCGCGAGGTCGGCAAGCTCAAGGTAGAGCCCGATGCCATCGTGGGCTCGCTCACGGCGGATTGCGGGGTGACGATGCGCAGCGATCCGGTCGAAGCCCTGATCCCGTTCGCCATGCCCCTCGCCTGGACGCGCGATCCGTTCGACCGTCTGTTGGTGGCGACCGCGCTCCTTCACCAAGCCCCCCTGGTGACCCGGGATGCGCGCATTCACCAGCACTTCGGCGGCGCCGTCTGGTAGGCATCCCGAGCCGGTCCTGGGGCGCCCGGCCCGTTCCCGCCAAGCGCCCCTTTCCTGCTACTCTCTCGTCTTCGCACGGCCCCCGGGCCGCCGACTTGCTAAAACAGAATGGCACGCCGCACCCTTCGCTCTCGATTCGCCGCCCTGCCGGCGCCGCTGCGGCGGCGCCGGGTCTGGGCGATCGGCTTCCTGCTCTTCCTGGCGCTGATCGGCTTCTTCGTCATCCGGCCGTTCTGGAAGCTGACCAGCCAGTTCGAAGACCTGACTTTCCGCCAGCCGTCGCGGATCTACGCCCGCGCCACCCGGCTCTATCCCGGCCGCCCGTTCCCGGTCGCCCAGCTCCTCCAGGAGATCGAGGACGAGGGGTACCGCCCCTACGACGGGCCACCGCCGGTCCCGGCCGGGCGGTACATCCGCACCCGCGAGGGGGTGGCGCTCCATCAGCGCGGCTACCCGACGCCTGAAGGGCGGCGCGGCGGCCATTTCGTCGAGATCTCCTACGGCGGCAGCCGCATCCGCTCGCTCG
Source organism: Thermoanaerobaculia bacterium (assembly GCA_036263295.1). Classification (GTDB taxonomy): domain Bacteria; phylum Acidobacteriota; class Thermoanaerobaculia; order Multivoradales; family UBA5704; genus DATAHG01. Next base: position 4,821 of record DATAHG010000070.1, read on the forward strand.
CGGTCGAGGGGCAGCCGGCCGAGGAGGTCGTCCTCGATCCGCCGCTCCTCGCCTCGTATTACGGCCCCGATCTCCAGGAGCGCCGGCCGATCCCCCTCGACGAGGTCTCCGAAGACCTCGTGCAGGCCGTGATCGCCGCCGAGGACGACAACTTCTTCCGGCATTCCGGCGTCTCGTTCTCCGGCATCGCGCGGGCCGTCTGGGTGAACGCCCGCGGCCACGGCGTGCGCCAGGGGGGCAGCACCCTCACCCAGCAGCTCGTCAAGAACCTCTATCTCACCCACGAGCGGACGCTCACCCGCAAGTCGCAGGAGATCCTCCTCGCCCTCCTGCTGGAGCTGCGCTACAGCAAGCGGGAGATCCTGGCGGCCTATCTCAACGAGATCTATCTCGGCGGCGCCGGCAAGGTGTCGCTGCTCGGCGTCGGGGCCGCCTCCCGGGCCTATTTCGGGAAGGACGCCGACCAGCTCGACCTCGCCGAGGCCGCGACGCTGGCCGGGATGATCCAGGCGCCGGCCGCCTACTCGCCGCTGTCGCACCCGGAGAAGGCGCGCCAGCGGCGCGACTGGGTGCTCGGCCGCATGGCGAAGCTCGGCTCGGTCCCGCAGGACCGCATCGACCAGGCCCTCGAAACGCCGCTCACCACCTTCCCCGAGCCGTTGAGCCGCCCGCGCGCCTCCTATTTCGCCGACGCCATGGCCGAGGAGGCCAAACGCCGTTTCCAGATCGAGGACCTGGCCGACGGCGGGTATCTCCTCTTCTCTACCTTGAGCTGGCGCGACCAGCAGGCGGCCGAGACGGCGGTGGACCAGGGGCTCGAAAAGGTCGAGGCGGGGTATCAGAAAGGGTACAAGGGGACCGGCCCGCTGCAGGCCGCGCTGGTCTCGGTGGACCCCGAGGCGGGCGGCATCCTGGCCTATGTCGGCGGCCGCAGCTACCGCAAGAGCCAGTTCGACCGCGCCGGGCGGGCGCTGCGCCAGCCGGGCAGCGCCTTCAAGCCGATCGTCTACTCGGCCGCCTTCGAGTCGCACAAGTTCACCCCCACCACCCTGCTCGACGACGCGCCGCTCACCATGCGCACCTCGGCCGGCAAGCCGTGGAGCCCGAAGAACGACGACGGCCAGTTTCACGGCTGGGTGACGGTGCGCCGCGCCATGGAGCGCAGCTACAACCTCGCGACCGCCCGCCTCGCCCTGCAGGTCGGCCTGCCGGAGATCATCCAGCTCGCCCACGACATGGGGATCTCGGTGGACATGGACCCCTTCCCCTCGGTCGCCCTGGGCGCGATCGACGCCACTCCGGTCGAGCTGGCGACGGTCTACTCGACCCTGGCGAGCGGCGGCATGCGCACCGAGACGCACGGCCTGATCGCGGTGCTCGACCGCTACGGCAAACGGGTCGAGGGCAAGGCGCTGGCCGCGAAGCGGCGGGTGCTGTCGCCGCAGTCGGCCTACATGGTGACCTCGCTGCTCCAGGGGGTGCTGGTGCGCGGCACGGCCGGCGGCGCGGCGCGCAGCATCGCCGGCGACCTCGCCGGCAAGACCGGCACCACCAACAAGCGGCGGGACAGTTGGTTCGCCGGCTACTCGCCCGACCGCGCCACGGTGGTCTGGGTGGGCTACGACGACAACTCCTCGACCCGGCTCTCCGGCGCCCGCGCCGCCCTGCCGATCTGGACCCGCTTCGCCGGCA
>DATAHG010000071.1:0-2382 GCA_036263295.1 Thermoanaerobaculia bacterium
CCGCCTCGCCCCGAGAGTGGACGGTGACTCCGGACCTCGAAGTGCGTGAGCTGCGTCCGGGAGTCTGGATCCACACCTCCTGGCAGAAGCTGGCGAACGGCTCCCGGTTCCCTTCGAACGGCCTCATCGTGCGGGAAGGAGACAGCCTCCTCCTGATCGACACGGCGTGGGGGGAGGAGCACACTGAGCGTTTGCTGACCTGGATCGAGGGGACCTTGCGCCTCCCCGTCGCCCGCGCGATCGTCACGCATTGGCATGACGACCGGATGGGTGGGGCGCCCGCGCTGGTGCGGCGGGGGATCCCCTTCGTCGGGCATCCGCGCACCCGGGAGGTGGCGGGGGAGAAAGGGCTGCCGCTGCCCACGGCGCTCGACGGGCTGGCCGCGCCGGGCGGTACCGTCCGGGTCGGCTCGGCCGAGGTGTTCTATCCCGGTCCGGCGCACACGTCGGACAACTTGATGGTCTGGCTGCCAGAGGCAGGCGTGCTGTTCGGCGGCTGCGAGGTGCGGGCGGCGGCTTCCGGGATCGGCAACCTCTCCGACGCGGATGTGAAGTCCTGGCCTGATTCGATGCGGCGGGCGATCGAGCGGTACGGGACGGCCCCGGTCGTGGTGCCGGGGCATGGCGATCCCGGCGGTGCGGAGCTGCTCCGGCACACGCTGGAGCTGGCGACTGCCCAGGCAGGCCGCTAAAAGTACGTGTCGTCGTGGTTATCCAGATCGACGAGCAGGTAGTAGTCCCCCGCGTCATCCCGCTCGGCTCGCAAGAGGATCCGGAAGTTCCGGTTGACGCGGATCGTAAAGTACCCGGGGGCATTCTTCACGGCCTCGAAGTTCAGCCCCGGGGCCTTGGCATTCTCCAGGAACTTCCTTACGGCGTTATCGGCCCGGCCAGCGATCGGCTGACCGAGCTTCGCGCGACTCTTGAGGAACCGGGGAGAGGGTTTGACGCGGATGGGCGTTACCCGGAATGCGCTTTGAGGTACTCCGCCAGCTTTTCAGAGTCGTCAAAGACGGGAGCGTCACCAGGAGATTCGAGATCCGCCCGCAGGGTCATCATTTTCCAGCGGAAATCGCGCACCATCTCCAGCCACCCGTTGAGGACCGCAAACTGGCGGTCAATCGTCGCAATGGCGCGAGCCCTCTCGCCTGGAGCCGTCTCGCGCGCCGAGAAGAGGCGCTTCCGAGAGGATTTCAAGTCTGTGACCGCGGGGGCCAGCTTCCTCTTCATCTCCTGTTCGGCGGACCTGAGCAAGTCGATGGCTTCGTCGAGATCGTCAGGGTTGGGAGCCTCGATGAAATCGATCAGGAGTCGCTGGAGGCGATCCGTCCGCTCCTTCAAGAGACGGGTGTGCGCCGTCAACTCGTCAAGAGCCGAGAGCAGGCTCGTGGTCGCGGTCAGAGACGGAGAGGCCTGAGCCTCCCGGCCAAAATCCGTGATCTCCTCGACGATTCGAGCTGGAAGTCCCATGACGGTAAGTGTAGCGCTTCTCCGCGACCGCTAGCGCCGATCCGCGCCGATCGCCTCCGCCAGACTCTTGAACCCATCGCGGTCGAGGAGCGCCAGGATCTCCTCGTTGATCCGGCGGGGGAGCGACGGCCCCTGGTAGATCAGGGCGGTGTAGATCTGGACCAGCGAGGCGCCGGCCCGCAGACGGCGGTAGGCCTCGGCGCCGGAGTCGATGCCGCCGACGCTCACCAGCACGGCCCGCCCGTACAGGCGGCGGGCCACCGCCTGGAAAACCGTGAAGCTCTTCTCGCGCAGCACCCGGCCGGAGAGGCCGCCGGCCGGGTTGACGCCGGGCATCAGGCTGTAGTCGATCGTGGTGTTGGTCGCGACGATCCCCGCCGCGCCGGCCTCGACGGTGACCTCGGCGAGATCGGCGGCGTCCTCGGGGGTGAGGTCGGGCGCGATCTTGACCAGGATCGGCTTGTCCGTGATCTCCCGGGCGAGCCCCAGGAGGGTGCGCAGGAAGGCCTCGTTCTGGAAGTCGCGCAGCCCCGGCGTGTTGGGCGACGAGAGGTTGATCACCAGGTAATCGCAGAAGGCGTGGAGGCCGCGGATCAGCGTCTCGTAGTCGCCGAGGGTCTTTTCCGGCGGCGTCGCCTTGTTCTTGCCGACGTTCACGCCGAGCGGGATGGCGGCTGGATAGACCCGTTCGAGCCGGCGGCGCATGGCGTCCATGCCGCCGTTGTTGAAGCCGAGGGCGTTCTGGAGGCTCTCGGCCGCGGAGTGGCGGAACAGGCGCGGCTTCGGGTTGCCGGGCTGGGCCAGGGGAGTGACGGTGCCCACCTCGCCGAAGCCGAAGCCGAGGGCGGGGAGACCGGCCACGGCGGCGGCGTCCTTGTCGAAGCCGGCGGCCAGCCCGACCGGGTTCGCGAA
>DATAHG010000072.1:0-3059 GCA_036263295.1 Thermoanaerobaculia bacterium
TTTCTTTTGAAGGGAAGGAACCGCGATGAAATCCTTGCGACCCGGCCTGATGGCCCTTCTGCTGCTCGCGGGCGGTGTGCTCGCGACCCCCTCCGTCCTGCCGGCCCAGGGCCATGGCCACGGCGACGACGAGGGTGAGACCGCCTCCCCGACCCCGGCGCCGCGCGGCCGTGGCGCCGCCGCTCCGGCGGCAGCGGACAAGTCCGCCGACAAGAAGCCCAAGTGGGACGTCAACAACCCCCCCGGCCCGTCGAAAGAGGTGCCGATCGACGTCACCGAGGGGACCTGGCTCAGTCTCGACGTCAGCCCGGATGGCAAGGAGATCGCTTTCGACCTCCTCGGCGACATCTACACGATTCCCTTCGCGGGCGGCGAGGCCAAGGCCCTGACCCACGACGTCGCCTGGGAGATGCAGCCGCGCTACAGCCCGGACGGCAAGCACATCGCCTTCACCAGCGACGAGGGGGGCGGCGAGAACATCTGGATGATGGACCGCGACGGCTCGAAGCACCGCGCCGTCACCAAGGAGACCTACCGGCTGTTGAACGGTCCGGTCTGGACGCCGGACGGCGAGATGATCGCGGCCCGCAAGCACTTCACCTCGCGGCGCTCGCTCGGCGCCGGCGAGATGTGGCTCTACCACCGCGGCGGCGGCGACGGCCTGCAGATGACCAAGCGGCCGAACGATCAGAAGGACGTCAACGAGCCCGCCTTCTCCCCCGACGGCCGCTATCTGTATTACAGCCAGGATGCCACGCCCGGCGCGGTGTTCGAGTACAACAAGGACGCCAACACCCAGATCTATGTGATCCAGCGACTCGACCGGCAGACCGGCGAGACCGAGGCGTTCGTGACCGGTCCGGGCGGCGCGGTGCGCCCCACCCCGTCGCCAGACGGCAAGCTCCTGGCCTTCGTGCGGCGGGTGCGCAGCAAGACCGTGCTCTACCTCAAGGACCTGCGCTCGGGAGAGGAGTGGCCGGTCTACGACGCCCTCGACCACGACATGCAGGAGGCCTGGGCCATCCACGGCGTCTATCCGATCATGGACTGGACCCCCGACTCGCGCTCCGTGGTCTTCTGGGCCGGCGGCAAGATCCGCCGCCTGGACGTCTCCGCCACGGGCAACGGCCAGGCGGTGGAGATTCCCTTCCACGTCCGCAGCACCCGCCGCGTCTTTGACGCGGTCCGCTCGCCCATCCAGGTGGACCCGGACAAGTTCGACGTCAAGCTGGTGCGCTGGCCCTCGGTCGCGCCGGACGGCAACCGGGTGGTCTTCGGCGCCCTCGGCTACGTCTGGGTCAAGGACCTGCCGAACGGCGCGCCGCGGCGCCTCACCCGCCAGTCCGACCACTTCGAATACTTCCCGTCCTTCTCGCGCGACGGCCGCCAGGTCGTCTACACGACCTGGGACGACCGCAAGCTCGGCAGCGTGCAGGTCGCGCCGGTCGAGGGCGCCGACGAAGGCCGCACCCTGACCGACACGCCCGGGCACTACACCTACCCGACCTTCTCGCCAGACGGCCAGGTGGTGGTCTACCAGAAGGTCGAGGGGGGCGGTCTGCGCACCCCGGCCTGGTCGGCCGAGCCCGGGGTCTACAAGGTCGGGGTCCAGGCCGGCCCGCCGGTCCGTATCCGGCCGGAGGGGCAGCGCCCCCATTTCGGCGCCGAGAGCGACCGGGTCTACCTGCTCGACCGCTCCGAGGGCAACAGCAAGCTGATCTCGGTCGATCTTGACGGCAAGGATCTCCGCACGCACCTCACCAGCGAGAATGCCGCGGAGTTCAAGGTCTCGCCGGACGGCCGCTGGGTCGCCTTTACCGAGCGGTTCCAGGCCTACGTCGCGCCGTTCGTGCCGACCGGGCAACCGGTGGAGCTCGGCCCCAAGACCTCGTCGCTCCCGCTGGCCCGCGCCTCGCGCGACGCCGGCGAGTACCTCCAGTGGGCGGGCGACTCGAAGCGGCTCTACTGGAGCCTCGGCCCCGAGCTGTTCTCGCGCGACCTCAAGGACACCTTCGCCTTCCTGGCGGGCGCTCCCGAGAAGCTGCCGGACGCCCCCACCCAGGGGGTCCGGATCGGCTTCCAGGCTGACGCCGACGTGCCGGCCGGCACGGTCGCGGTGGTCGGCGGCCGGATCCTCACCATGCGGGCGGGCAAGCCCGACGAGATCATCGAAGACGGCACCGTGATCATCGAGCGCAACCGGATCCAGGCCGTGGGACTCCGCAACCAGGTCCAGGTGCCGGCCGGCGCCTTCGTGGTCGACGCCAAGGGCAAGACCGTGATCCCCGGCCTCATCGACATCCACAACCACAGCGAATACGGCGACGACGGCATCGTGCCCGAGCAGAACTGGGACCTCCAGTCGAGCCTCTCGTTCGGCGTCACCACGACCCACAACCCGTCGAGCGACACCGACACGGTCTTCACCGCCAGCGAGATGCAGCGCTCCGGGGAGATCCTCGGCCCCCGGATCTTTTCGACCGGCACCATCCTCTACGGCGCGGCCGGTCCCTCGACCGCCACGATCGACAGCCTCGACGACGCCCGCGGCCACCTGCGGCGCATGAAGGCCGCCGGAGCGTTCAGCGTCAAGAGCTACAACCAGCCCCGGCGCGAGCAGCGCCAGCAGATCATCGCGGCGGCCCGCGAGCTCAACATGATGGTGGTGCCCGAGGGCGGCTCGCTGTTCGAAAACAACATGACCATGGTGGTGGACGGCCACACCGGGATCGAGCACAACATTCCGGTCGCCCGCATCTACGACGACGTCCGGCAACTCTGGGGGGGGACCAAGGTGGGCTACACGCCAACCCTGATCGTCGCCTTCGGCGGCCTGTCGGGCGAGTACTACTGGTACCAGCACACCAACGTCTGGGACGACGCCCGTCTCAACGCCTTCGTGCCTCGCGAGGTGGTGGACCCGCGCTCCCGGCGGCCGCAGATGGCGCCGGAGGACGAGTTCAACCACATCGAGGCCGCCAAGGTCGCCAAGCAGCTCCTGGACCGCGGCGTCAGCGTGCAGACCGGCGCCCACGGCCAGCGCGAAGGGCTGGGGATGC
>DATAHG010000073.1:0-4503 GCA_036263295.1 Thermoanaerobaculia bacterium
GGCGTCTCCCCCGCCGACTTCTTCCCTGGCATCTGGGACACCAACGTGGTCGACGGTCACGTCTACGGTATCCCCTGGTACGTCGATACGCGCCTCCTCTTCTACCGCACGGACCTCCTCGCCGCGGCCGGCTACGACCAGATCCCCCAGACCTGGTCCGGCTGGCGCGACGCCATGGAGAAGATCAAGGCCCGCACGGGAAAGAAAGGTTTTGCCATCCTCCTGCCCGTCGACGAGTGGCAGCAGCCGGTGATCTTCGGTCTGCAGAAAGGAGCGGTCCTGCTGCGCGACGACGGCCGGGGCGCCTTCAGCGATCCGCGGTTCCGGGAGGCGCTGGAGTTCTATCTCGGCCTGTACCGCGACGGCCTCGCTCCGGTGTTCGGCAACAATCAGGTGGCGAATCTCTACCAGCAGTTCGCGGCCGGCGACTTCGCCCTTTACATCACCGGCCCCTGGAACATCGGCGAGTTCCGCCGCCGGCTCCCCCCCGAGCTCCAGGACAAATGGAACACCGCGCCGGTGCCCGGGCCCGACGGCCCCGGGGCCTCGGTCGCCGGCGGATCGAGCCTCTCGATGTTCCACGCCTCGGAGCACAAAGAGGAGGCGTGGAAGCTCATCCAGTTCCTGTCGGAGCCCGCGCAGCAGGTCCGCTTCTACTCCCTGACAGGCGACCTGCCGGCCCACAAGGCGGCCTGGAAGGATCCGGTCCTGGCTGACGATCCCCAGGCGCGCGCCTTCTGGGATCAGCTCCAGCGGGTCGTCCCCACCCCCAAGGTGCCGGAGTGGGAACAGATCGCCATGAAGCTCCAGGAGCACACCGAAACCGCCATCCGCGGCCGGGCCACCGCCGCGGAGGCCCTCGCCGCGCTCGACCGCGACGTCGATCGCATCCTGGAGAAACGGCGCTTCCTGCTGGCCCGCCAGGCGGAGCAGAACGCCGCGGCGAAAGGAGCGATGTGAAGACAGAGGGCCGCCGCGCCGAGGTTCGCGCCGCCTTCCTGTTCCTGGCGCCGGGCCTTTCCGCCATCGGGCTCTTCTTCCTCCTCCCGGTGCTCGCCGTCCTCCTGCTCTCGTTCACCGATTTCGATCTCTATGCCCTGGCCGACGCGGACAACGCCCGCCTGGTGGGTCTCCGCAACTACGGGGCCCTGCTGCACAGCGATGTCTTCTGGCTCGCGCTCCGTAACACTCTCATTTTCGCCTTCGTCGGCGGGCCGCTCACCGTCGCCGTTTCGCTGGGGGCCGCGCTCCTGGTCAACGCCCGCGGGATCCGCTTGAAAGGTTTCTTTCGCACGGCCTTTTTCGCGCCGTTCGTGACCACGCTGGTCGCCGTATCCGTGGTCTGGAAATACCTCTACCACCCCCGCTTCGGATTGCTCAACGCGGCGTTGGGGCTGGTCGGGATCCCGCCCATCGACTGGCTGGGGGACCCCCGCTGGGCCCTGCCGGCGCTGATCCTGCTCGCCGTGTGGAAGAACTTCGGCTACAACATGGTGCTCTTCCTCGCCGGCCTGCAGAGCATCCCGCCGCAGCTCTACGAGGCGGCGCGCATCGACGGCGCCGGGTTGTGGCGCGAATTCCTCCACGTGACGCTGCCCATGCTCGCTCCCACCACGCTGTTCGTGGGAGTGATCACCGCGATCGGCTATCTCCAGGTTTTCGCCGAGCCCTATGTGATGACGCGCGGCGGCGGCCCGGTCAACGCCACGCTTTCGGTGGTCCTCTTGATGTACAAGGAGGGCTTCCGCTGGTGGAACATGGGCTTCGCGGCGGCCGTGGCCTTCGTGCTGTTCCTGGTGATCCTGGCGGCGACGCTGGTGCAGTTCCGCTTGCAGAAGGGAGCCGCCGAGTGAAGTCGTCGCGGACGGCCGGAACTTCCGCTCTTCTGCACGGCGTGCTCCTGCTGCTCGCGTTGGCGACCCTGGCGCCGTTGCTGTGGATGGTTTCCGCTTCTTTCATGCCCGAGGGTGAGGCGAACACCGAGCCGCCGCACCTGGTGCCGAGCCACCCCACGCTCGAGCACTATGAGGAGCTGTTCACCCGCCTCGATCTCGGCCGCCAGCTTTCCAATAGCCTTTTGCTCGCCACCTCGGTGACGCTGATCTCGCTGCTCTTCAATTCCATGGCGGGCTATGCCTTCGCCAAGCTCCGCTTCCCGGGCCGCGACCGTCTCTTCGGCCTGTTGCTCGCGGCCATGGTGATCCCGGCGCAGGTCGCCATGCTGCCGCTTTTCCTGCTGCTCAAAAACCTCGGGCTGGTGAACACCTATTGGGGAGTGATCGTGCCGGGCCTCGCAAGCATCCTGGGAATCTTCCTGATGCGCCAGTACGCCCTCTCGGTGCCGGAGGAGCTCCTCGACGCCGCCCGCATCGACGGCGCCGGCGAATTCCGGATTTTCTGGAACGTCGTGCTGCCGCTCTGCCGGCCGGTCCTGGTGACGCTCGCCCTGTTCCAGTTCCTGAACACCTGGAATGACTTCATGTGGCCGCTGATCGTGCTGACGGACGACTCGCGTTACACGCTGCCGGTCGCTCTCGCCAACCTTTCGGGCGAGCACGTGCTGGACACCGAGCTGATGATGGCCGGAGCGGTGCTCACCACCCTGCCGGTGTTGCTGCTGTTCCTGTTCCTCCAAAGGCAATACATCGCGGGGATCACGATGGGTGGAATCAAGGAGTGAGACGGCTCGCGCTTGGCGTGCTCGCCCTGCTGCTGCTCGCCGCCGCTCCCGATCCGACAATAACCCTCGACGACTTCGAGGACCTCGCGGCCTGGAAGGCCGTGCCTTCGGACGGGCTCGACGCCGCGCTTTCCTCCACGGACGGTCTCCACGGTCGCGCCCTGCGGCTCGACTTCGATTTTCACAACCACGGCGGCTATGTGGTCATCCGCCGCGATCTGCCGCTGGATCTACCCGAAAATTACGAGATCACCTTCCAGGTGCGCGGCGAGGGGCCGCCCAACAATCTGGAATTCAAGCTGATCGATCCGACGAACGAGAACGTCTGGTGGTTCAATCGCCGCGATTTCGAGCCGCCGCGCGAGTGGACGGAGAGCCGCATCAAGAAACGACACATCCAGTTCGCCTGGGGTCCGAAAGGAGGGGGCGAGATCCGCCGCGTCGCCGCCCTCGAGATCGCCGTGACCGCAGGAAAAGGCGGACGCGGCTTCCTCCTCCTCGACGATCTGAAGATCACCCCCCTGCCGCCGGAGCACCCCTACACCTTGAAGCCCCGGCTCACCGCCTCGGCACCGGACGCGGGCAAGGCCCTGGACCGGGACCCTGAGACCGCCTGGCGCGCCCCGGCCGGCCCCGCCTGGATCGCCGTCGATTTCCTGGAGCGCCGCGAATACGGCGGATTGATCGTGCAGTGGGAGCCCGGCCGTTTCGCCATCCGCTACGAGGTCCAGGTTTCGAACGACGGCGCCGCCTGGACGACGCTCCGCACCGTGAGCGGCTCGCGCGGCGGCCGCAATGGCAAGGATTATCTCTACCTTCCCGAGACCGACTCGCGCCATCTGCGCCTGCGGCTCCTGGAAAGCGCCGGTCCGCAGGGCTACGGCCTCGCCGAGATCGCGGTGCAGCCGCTCGAATTCGGGGCCTCCCTGAACGCCCTCTTCCAGGCCATCGCCCGCGACGCGACGCGCGGGCGCTATCCGCGCGCCTTTTCCGGCGAGCAGCCCTACTGGACCGTGGTGGGCGTGGACGCCGACACCTCCGAGGCGCTGTTCGACGAGGATGGGCGGATCGAAACCGGCAAATCCTCCTTCTCGATCGAGCCGTTTCTTTTCGTGGACGGCAAGCTGATCGCCTGGGCGGACGTCCAGACCGCCCAGAGCCTGGAAGACGGGGACCTGCCGATCCCGTCGGTGACGTGGAAGTCGGCCCCCCTCTCCCTCACCATCACCCCCGTCGCCGCGGGCGAGCCCGGGAAATCCTTTCTGTCCGCGCGTTACCGAATCGCCAACCACGGCGCCGCCCCGGTGAGTGGCCGGCTCTATCTCGCGGTCCGCCCGTTCCAGGTCAATCCCCCCTGGCAGTTCCTCAACGTGCCCGGCGGGGTCGCCCCGATTCGCAAGGTTTCCTGGGACGGCCGCGCCGCGCTGGTGGACGGCACCACCCTGGTGCCGATCGATCTGCCGAACGGCTTCGGCGCCGCCACATTCGACGAGGGCGATGTCACCGACCGCCTCGCCCGCGGCGAGCTGCCCGCCGGCACCCGCATCGAAGACCCCTTCGGCCATGCCTCCGCCGCCTTCGCCTGGGATCTCCGCCTCGCTCCCGGCGAGGAGCGCGACGTGCGGCTCGCATTTCCTTTCCACTCCGAAGCCCGCATCCCACAGACCGGATTCGAGGAGCTTCTCAATGCCGAGCGGAAGCGCTGGCGCGAGAAGCTCGACCGCGTCGAGATCCGCCTGCCCGTCGCGGCCGAGCCTGTCATCCCCACGCTGCGGAGCAACCTCGCCTATATCCTGATCAATCGCGACGGCCCCGGCATCCAG
>DATAHG010000074.1:0-6831 GCA_036263295.1 Thermoanaerobaculia bacterium
CTCGTTCCCCCGATGGCACCCCGGACCACGCCCAGAGCGTCGATCCCGAGATAGACGGCGACGGGGCGCAGGGCGATGTCGTTGATCGCCTCGCTGGTGCTGAAGACCGGGACCCAGGTGGCGCCGCCGTCGGTGCTGCGCCGCAGGGTGAAGCGCTCGTAGGCGGGAGCCAGGTAGTCGGTGGTCGCGGCATACAGGGTGTCCGGCGTGGTGGGATCGACCCGGAAGGCCGGGATCGGCTGGCCGTCGAGGTCGGCGATCTGCCGCCAGGTGCGCCCCTGGTTGTCGCTCCTCCAGACGTCGCCGAGCTCGCCGGAGGCGTAGACGCGGGCGGGGTGGTGGGGGTCGGTCTGCACCCGGCCGATCACGCCGGAGATCCCGCGGGCCTGGGTCCAGGTCTGGCCCGAATCGGCCGAGCGGTAGATCCCGTTCCAGGAGGCGGCGTGGACGATGCGCGGGCTGCGGGGATCGACCGCCAGGTCGATCAGCCCGGACGGCTCGGGCACGGTCAGCTTCTGCCAGTGGACGCCGCGGTCCACCGAGCGCCAGACCGCCTTGCCGTCGCTCAGGTAGACGCGGCGGGGGTCGGAGGGCGCGAAGGCGAGCACCCCCGCCGGTGTCGACAGCACCGTGGTCCAGGTGGCGCCGGCATCGACGCTACGCAGCACGCCGGAGCGGTTGGAGGCGAGCAGGAGGTCGCGGTTGGCCGGATCGACGGCGAGGGCCCCGATCCCGGAGCCGCCGAGCACCCGATGCCAGGTGGCGTCGTCCTCGTCGCTGCGGAACAGGCCGGCGGTCTGGGTGCCGGCCCACAGGCGGCCGCCCGAGTCGACGACCAGGCGGTTGACCGTCCCCCCCTCGGGGGCGCCGCCGGTGGAAACCCAGTCGGCGGCGTTCGCGCCGGCGGCAAGAAAAAGCGTCAGGCCGACTGCCAACAGAGTACCGCGTGCTCTCGTCATTCGAAGCTCCTCCCGATTGTGCTGCCCAGACGTACGCCGCAACCGCGCGAAGCGTCTAGGAAGGGGGCCGCAGCACGAACACCTGGCCATCCCGCGATCCGGCGTAGATCTTCCCCGGGCGGAGCGGATCGGCGGCCACGGCGGTGGGGCTGAAGGGAGGAGCCCCGCCGATCCGCCGCCAGATCCCGGCATAGGGGTTGAGCCGGAAGACGCCGAAGTCACCGGCCGCATAGACAGGGGAGGCGGGTTGCGGAGCGCGGAACAGGGTATGGATCCCGATCAGGAAGTCGATCCCTTGGAGGCGGCCGAGCTCCCAGGTCCGGCCGCGGTCGAAGCTATCGAGCAGAGTGTCGAAGTCCAACCCGGCGAACGCCCCGGGCGTCGAGCCGCTGACCAGGGACGACGGGACGAGGGCGCTGGTGACGACCTCGATCCACGACCTCCCGCCGTCGCGGCTGCGGTAGAGGCCGTTCGTACCGCTGACATAGAGGGCCCCGGGGTCCCAGAGATCGACGAGGATGCCCCACAACAGGCCCGACGGGCCGGGCAGCGCGGTCCAGGTCTCGCCGCCGTCGGCGCTCTTGAGCACCGGCGAGTCGCCGCGGTCCGGGGCGGAGCCGACGGCATAGACGGTCCGCGAGTCGCGCGGGTCGAGGGCGATCTGGCGGATATCGACCAGCTCCGGTCTGGCGAGGATCTGCCGCCAGGCGATCCCTCCGTCGGAGGTCTTGAACAGCCGGCCGTCGATGGTGCCGGCGTAGAGCGTGCCGTCGCGAGCCGGGTCGGCGACCAGTTGCGTGAGATCGGGGAAGCCCCCGGCCGGGCCGGTCAGGCCCGAGTTGGCCGGCGCCCAGGTGCGCCCCTCGTCGAGGCTCTTCCAGACGCCCAGGCTGCGGTCGCTCGAGAAATCGGCGCGCCTCGCCACGGGGACGACGTAGAGCGCGCCGCCCTGTGCGGCGGGGAGGAGCCACCTCAGCTCGGAGGCGTGGAGGCCAACGTTCGCCGGGTTCCAGGTGACGCCGGCGTCGGCGCTCCTCCACACGCCCAGGGCATCGGTCGCGAGCCAGGCCCGGCGCGGGCCGCCCCCCCCGGCACCGGGCTCGACCACGATGTCGCGAACCACCTCGGTCTCCAGCGCCTCGGCCCAGGTCCGCCCGCCGTCGGCGCTGCGCAGCAGCCGCCCCGGCCGCGCGGACGGCTCGGTCGCGCCGGAATCCAGGTAGGTCTGGGTCCCCAGGTAGAGCACCTCGGGAGCGTCCGGGTCGACCGCGAAGGCGGTGAGGCGGCGGTCCTCCCCGAGGTCGGCGAGCCGCGACCAGGAGGCGCCGAGGTCGTCGCTGCGCCAGACCACGCCACGCTCGGCCACGGCGTAGACCCGGCGCGGGTGGGCTGGGTCGATCGCGACCCGCGCGAAGCTCCCCTCGCCGACCGCGCCGACCTGGCTCCAGGTCAGGCCGCCGTCGGTCGAGCGGAACAGGCCTTCGCGGGCGGCGACATGAAGGAGCAGCGGGTGCCGCGCCGCGACGGCCAGGTCGCGCGCATTGTAGAAGCCTGTCCAGGCGAGACCCTGCCAGCTCACGCCCCGGTCGTGGGAGCAATAGACGTCGGCATCCCTCCAGGCATAGACCTGGGACGGCCGGCTCGGTGCGAACGCGAAGTGCATCGGCCCGATGAACAGGTCGGATGGGCGCCAGGTCCGGCCGCCGTCGCGGGTGAACAGGACGGTGCCGTCGTCGGCCGTCGCCAGGGCGCTTTCCGGATCGGCGGGGTCGGCGACCGCCGCCAGCCCCTCCGGCAGGACGTGGACCCAGGAGGCGGCCCCGTCATCGCTGCGGTACACGCCGCCCTGCGTGGCGGCCCACAACCGTCCGGTCTGCCGGGAGAGACGTCTCACGGTACCGCCCTCGATCGCGCCGGCCGGCTGCCAGGTGGATTGGGCGGAGGCGCCGGGCGCGAGCGCCAGCAGGGCGAGGGCGAGCGCGGACAACGTCCGGCGGCACGGCAGGGGGAGGCGGTGGCGTGGCATCGGGGCTCCTGACTGAAAGGGTGGCCTTGATTCTGCCACAGGATTGCGGCCGGGCATCGCCGGATATGCTATTTCAGGATAAAATGGCCGGGCCATCTAAGGAGAGCACCATGGCAAGCCCCCGCAGTCTCCGCCCGCTCACCCGTCAGATCCTCGTCCTGGCGCTGGCCGCCTTGGCGCTGAGCCTTCCCGCCGCCGCGGCGGTCAACCGCTGGACACCCTTGGGACCCGGAGGCGGGGAGGTGCGGTCGCTCGCCCTCGATCCGGACGATCCCGTCACGCTGCTCGCCGCCATGGGGCGGGCCGGCCTGTACGTCAGCCCGAACGGAGGAGAGTCCTGGGTCTGGTCCGGAACCGGCATGGCGGGGCTGAGCGTGGGGGTGGTCGCGAGCGATCCCGACACCCCCGACACCTTCTATGCCGCGGCCGGCAACGACTCCACGCCGGACGTGGTCTTCCGCAGCGTGAACGGGGGCGCGAGCTGGCAGCCGGTCCTGGAGATCGAGCCGGCGGCCGGCGGCGTCCGCGCCTTCGCCGCCGCCGGGGGAACGGTCTACGCCATGGCCGGGCAGGAGCTGTACACCAGCCAGGATTCCGGGACGACCTGGCACCTGGTCTTCGCGGGCGGCGACCTGATCGACCTGGCGGTGGATCCCCAGAATCCGGAGAAGGCGTACCTCGCGACCCCGATCGGGTTGTACAGGACCACCAACGCCGGGGCGGTCTGGACCCCGGCCGCAGCCGGCCCGCAGATCGTGGACCTCCGCAGCGTGGCGGTGGCGCCGTCGCGGCCGGCGACGCTCTATGCCATCACCGGCACGACCCTTTATCGCAGCGACGACGGCGGGGCGACCTGGACGGCGGGAACGAAGCTGATCGCCTACGCCTACGACCTGGCGGTCGATCCGCGGGACCCCGGCACGGTCTATCTCTACGGCTATGACGTGACGGTGAGCCGGGACGGCGGCGCGACCCTTCAGAAGATCGAGACCGGGTTGCCGCACGGAGAATTCGCGGCCACGCTGCCGGTCTGGGCGCTGGTCATCCGGCCGGACCGCCCCGGCACGCTCTACGCCGGCACCTACCGCGAGGGGGTCTATCTCAGCACCACCGGAGGCCGGCGCTGGCGGCCGGCCGCGAACGCCGGCCTCGACGCCCGGCGCTTCGATTGGATCCAGACGA
Source organism: Thermoanaerobaculia bacterium (assembly GCA_036263295.1). Lineage (GTDB taxonomy): Bacteria > Acidobacteriota > Thermoanaerobaculia > Multivoradales > UBA5704 > DATAHG01. The sequence goes on from DATAHG010000074.1 coordinate 4,168, forward strand.
ACCCGGCGGTGCCCGCCCAGCTCGACGCTCTCTCGAATGGCCAGCTCTTCCGGAGCCTGGACCGGGGGGCGACCTGGTCCAGGCTGAACGCCGGCGCCAGCACACGCAACGAGGTGAGGGTGGACGCCCGGACGCTCCTGCGGGGCACCGCCGGCGGCCTGGTCCGGAGCACCGACGACGGGCGGACCTGGACCGAGGTGCTCGACAGCTCCATCCCGCCGCCGGAGGACGACTTTTATGCCGGCCGCTCCGTCCGGTGGATCAAGAACGACCCGGCCGACCCGCGGATCGTCTATGCCCGGGCGGACGACTACTTCGTGCATCACCACGGGCCGGGGATCGCCTACTTCGTGCGCAGCCTGGACGGCGGCGCGACCTGGCGGGCCCTGCCCGCCGTGTTCGACGTCGTGGAGATCGAGCCGGGCCATCCGCGGACCCTCTATGCGGCCGGGCCGGATCACATCTACAAGAGCGTGAACGGCGGGCTGACCTGGAAGACGCTCGGCGCGCTGACCCACGGGACCGACCTGGAGGTGGACCCCAGGGCGCCTTCCACGATCTACGCCGGCACGCAGGCGAACGGGGTCTGGCGCAGCCCGGACGGCGGGGTGACCTGGGCGCCGGCCAACGCCGGGTTGGCGCGGCTCGGCCGCCGCCATATCGTGGACCTGGAAATCAGTCCGGGGATCCGCGGGCTCGTCTACGCCACTCCGCTGGAGGGCGGGCTGTTCCAGAGTCTCTTCGGAGGGAGCGCGGATGCGCCGACGAACTGACGTCCAACCCTCCTTCACGCTGCTCCTCTGGCTGTTCCTGGGGCTGGCGGCGCTCGCCCTGGTCCTGCCGGCCTCCGCCTTCGCGGCGGAGAACCGCTGGACGCCGCTCGGGCGGGACGGTGGGGAGGTCCCGCTCGGGTGGGACGGTGGGGAGGTCCAGTCCCTGGCGCTCGATCCGGCCGATCCCGACACACTGCTCGCCGCGACGGGGGCGGCGGGTCTGTACAAGAGCACGGACGGCGGCGACTCCTGGGCGTGGTCAGGCACCGGCATGGCGGGATGGATCGCGCGCCGGGTCGTGAGCGATTTCAGCCGTCCGGGCACCTTCTACACCGCTGCCGCGCCCTACGACAGCATCTTTCCTGCGGGGTCCGCCACCCGGCTGGTCTTCCGCAGCACGGACGGCGGCGTGCGCTGGGAGCGGGTCTTCGAAGTCGATCCATCGGCCGAAGGGCCGATCCGGAACCTCGCCGCCGCCGGGGGGCGGGTTTACGTCCTGACAGCGCGCCGCCTCTCCGTCAGCGCGGACACCGGGGCGACCTGGAGCCAGGCCTACACGTCCGCGGCCGACGACCTGACCGCCTTGGCGGTCGACCTCCGCAACCCCGGCACCGCTTATCTCTCCACTGTACACGCCGGGCTTTTCAAGAGCGTAGATGGCGGGATCACCTGGACCGGCCTCCATCCGCCCGTCGGGGATTTCCGCGCCGTGGCGGTCGCTCCGTCGCGTTCTGCGACGCTCTACCTGCTCACCGGCCAAGCGCTCTACCACAGCGACGACGCGGGGATCACCTGGTCCGCGGGCACGCCCCTGCCTGGCTTCGCCGGCGAGCTTGCGGTCGACCCTGTGAGGGCCTCGATCGTCTATGCCTTCGGCTTCGATCTGGCGGTCAGCCGCGACGGCGGGGCAACGCTGCGGCTGGCCGAGAATGGCCTGCCCCCGGGCCAATACACCCGCAAGCTGCCGGTCCGGGGCCTGGCGATCCGTCCGGACCGCCCTGGCACGGTCTACGCCGGCACCGATGCCGAAGGCGTCTACCGCAGCACCGACGGCGGCCGGCTCTGGCGCCCGGCGGCGAACGCCGGCTTGGCGGCCCGGGTTTTCCTCTGGGTCCGGGTGAATCCCAGGATCCCCTCCCAGATCTATGCGCAGACGGCGGCAGGGCAGCTCTTCCGCAGTGTCGACGGCGGGGTCACCTGGGCGCGTTTCGGCGCCGAGATCCGGCCATTTGGACGCCTGAGGGGGGTCGCCTTCGACCTGCGCAACCCCCATATCCTCTACGCGGCGGGCGACCCTGGAGTCTTCCGCAGCCTGGACGAGGGCGCGACCTGGTCGAGCCTGGGCTTTGACCGCGGCGCTATCGACGTGCTCGCGATCGACGGCCACACGCTCCTCGCCGGCACCGAGGGGGGACTCTTCCGGACCACCGACGCCGGCCGCACCTGGGACGAAGTGCTGGACGACTCGATCCCGCCGCCGGACAACGAGTTCTACGCCGGCCGCATCATCCTCTGGATGAAGAGCGATCCGGCCGACCCGCGCACGATCTACGCCCGGGCGGAGGACCACATCGCGCATGCCGGGAGCGGCGATTCTTATCTCGTGCGCAGCACGGACGGCGGCGCCACCTGGCTCCCCCTCCGGTTCTTCGATGTGATGGAGATCGAGCCGGGCCACCCCCGCACCCTCTATGCCGCCGACGCGGACCACGTCTTCAGGAGCCTCGACGGCGGCGACACCTGGCAGCCACTCGGCGCCCTGCCCAAGGCGACCGACCTGGAGGTCGACCCGCACTCCTCCAATACAATTTACGCCGGCACCGCCGCGAACGGGGTCTACCGCAGCACCGACGGCGGCGCCACCTGGGCGCCGATCAACGCCGGCCTCGCG
>DATAHG010000075.1:0-2366 GCA_036263295.1 Thermoanaerobaculia bacterium
CTCCTCGACCGCGGCGCGCCGGTCCGCGTGATCGTCCGCGATCCTTCCCGCCTCCCCTCGGACACGCGCCAGCGCGTCGAAGTCGTGCAGGGATCGCATGGCGACGCCGATGTGGTCAATCAAGCGTTCGCCGGGGCGGACGCCGTGTTCTGGCTGGCACCCCCGGCCCCTCGGGCCGAGAGCCTCGAAGCCATCTATGTGGACTTCTCCCGGCCGGCCTGCGAGGCGTTCCGGAGTCAGGGAGTCCGGCGGGTGGTCGGCGTCTCGGCGCTCGGCCGCGGGGTGGCCGGGCATGCCGGGCTGGTCTCGGCGTCGCTCGCCATGGACGACCTGATCGCGAGCACGGGCGTGAGCTACCGGGCGCTGACGCTGCCGTCGTTCATGGACAACCTCCTCCGCCAGGTCGAACCGATCAAGCACCAGGGCGTGTTCTTCTCGCCGGTCTCCGGGGACCGCAAGGTCCCGACCTGCGCCACCCGTGACATCGCCGCCGTCGCCGCCCGGTGGCTGCTCGATCCATCCTGGACCGGGCACGGCGAGGTTCCGGTGCTCGGCCCCGAGGACCTGTCGTTCAATGACATGGCCCGAATCATGTCGGAGGTGCTGGGCAAGCCCGTGCGCTTCCAGCAGGTTCCTTTCGCGGCGTTCAAGGCCGGGCTCATCGAGCGCGGCATGTCCGAGGCCATGGCGCAGGGCATGGTGGACATGATGATGGCCAAGGACGCGGGCCTCGACAACGCCGAGCCGCGGACGCCGGAGAACACGACGCCGACCCACTTTCGCCAGTGGTGCGAGGAAGTGTTGAAGCCTGCCGTGCTGCGTTGATCAATAACGATTGAGGTGCCAGGCGAGTCGCCAGGCTCGGACAAACTGTTCTGAATTCGATTGAGATGGATGGCCGGCAGGCTTTTCTGCGGAGATCTTGGGATCTCCTCCTCCCGCGCGCCGAGCCGCAGGAGGAGGGCTCCGGTTTCTGTCGCTATTCGGGTTCGATGCCGCAGCCCGAAGGGCAACCCGTGCACTTCATGTCATTAGCATTGTAAAGAACACCGCCCTGGATCTCGGTCATGTTCTCGCTGGTAAGCTTGGTGACCGTGTCCCGATTCAGGCTCAGCTTCGCTCTTTTCTGATTCCGCTTTTTCATAACATTCATCTCCGTTCGACAGTGCCGGCGACATGCCGGGCAGGCGATTGTAGCACCCGCCTGAAAAGCGTCGCTGTTCGCCTATGGACGGTTCTTCTGCCAGATCGCCACCAGGATCAGCCCGTACGAAATCAACCGGATGCCGTAGAACAGCGGATTGGTCTCGCTGGCGCTCTCCCACAGTCCCAACGCCACGCGATTGATCGCTTCAATCCAAAAGGAAGCGGCGAAGAAAAGAAAGAACCCGTCGCGGGTGTTGCGCCAGAAACGAAAGAAAAACAGGCCCGCAAGCGCCCAGCCCACGGCGATGCCCCCCATCAGCATCTGCACCATGACTATTCCTCCTCCCAGACGAGCCCGAACAGCAAGAGCGACACCGCCAGGAAGGCTGAAACCAGCCGCGCGACTTGCAGGTCCACCTGGGTCGGCAGGACCACCTTGTCGATCACCAGCAGCAGGTTGTTCACGGTCAGTCCGGCGAAGCACAGCGCGCTCCAGAACAGCAGACGGCTGCCCCCCGCGCGCCAGCCCCGCCATAGCAGCACACAGCAGGCGAAGCTGGTCAGGGCGCAAAGGGTATAGATCACGGGTGCCATATCAATCCTCTTTTCCGCTGTCCTTGCGCAGACGGAAGGCCTTGGCGAACTGCTGGGCCCGGTTTTCGGTCCGGGAGTGGATCAGGTCGGTCACCCCGACCAGGTTGGTCGAGTAGGCCTGCGCCAGGGCGTCGAGCCGCTCGCGGAGCTCGGCCGTGGCGGGCGCGTAGCGGACCAGGGTGGTCCCGTCCTGGTCCTCGTCCTGCGCGATGCCGGCCGCGATCAGGGTGGTGAGCACCTCGGCGGCTTGTCTTTCGGCCACGTAGAGGCGCGCGGCCATTCGCGGCACATCCCACTGCACGGCGGGATCGGTCCTCAGGAGCAGGATGGCTTCCAGGTAAGGAACCGAAGGTACGCTGGTCAGGATGAACCGGCGGATGTCCTCGGGGAGCTCGGCGCGACTCATTCCGGCCGATCTTATAACCCGGGATCCGCCCGATCCAGGCGGATTCCGGCGAAGTTGGCGCAGGACGTATAATCCAGACGGTTGCGCATGAAGAGAGTCCTCACCCTCGCTCTGATCGCCCTGGTGCTGCTCATGGCCGCCGGTGCCCCCTGGGCCGGTGCCGTCTGCGCAATCCTGCTCGTTCTATGGGAGCTGGCCGCTCCTCAGACCGGGGCGATCG
>DATAHG010000076.1:0-6040 GCA_036263295.1 Thermoanaerobaculia bacterium
ACACGCGAAAAGGCCGTGGTGACACGCGAAAAGGCCGTGGTGACACGCGGAAAGGCCGTGGTGACACGCGAAAAGGCCGTGGTGACACGCGAAAAGGCCGTGGTGACACGCGAAAGGGCCGTGGTAACACGCGAAAGGGCCGTGGTGACACGCGGAAAGGCCGTGGTGACACGCGGAAAGGCCGTAGCGAGGCGATGATGAGGCAGGCGATGAGAGACTTTCGCCGTCGTTAGGACAGCGTGAAGACGAGCTGGTGATCGCGGCATACCTCGAGCACCGGTAGGAGCTGCGCGTAGCATGCGAGCGCCCTGTCGCGGCCCGGCTTGTCCTTCCAGGTGGGCTCCGTGAGCAGGCCATCGCGCCATTCCACCAGGGCCGCGAGGTGCTCCTCGAGGCCACCGCACTTCAGGCCCGCGAGTGGATGGGGGGGCTCAAAGGGAAGCGTCCCGATGCGGAGGTGTTGCCATACGGGGCGGGCCGAGGTCACCGGGAGACCGGGGATCAGGAGGGAGGCATCGAGATCCGGCGCGAAGTCAAAGAAGTCCTGGGGCAGCGAACCCGACCGGCCCACGCGCTGGACGGCGGCGAGGATGGGGCCTGCGCTCTCCGCGTCCAGCGGGCCACCGACCCCCGGCTGGGCCATGAACACGCCCGCCTCGGGGTCACTGTCCTGCTGGGACACCATGAGGGTCTCCTTGTCGTAGAGGTCGCGGACCTCGTGTTCTTCGTCGAGCGCGACCTGCTCGATGAGGTGGAACAGGAGTTCGTCGTAGGTGTAGGGGCTGTTCGGGTCCGCTTCGTACTTCCACGGAAGGACGGTCCGTAATCCGATGCCGTAGCTGCTGGCCATGAGGGCTCCTGTCTTCTCCGATCGTGGGCTATCCAGCGCTCCGGTCACGCTACTCGGCGCAACCGCCGCGCCGGGAGCGCTGGCGGGTGGCCTGGGCGACCAGCTTGGTCCTCGCGGGTCGCACCCGGTAGCGAACGGTCGCTGCGAAGTCGCAGGTCCAGCGTGTGATACCTCGGCAGTCGAGCTGTACCTGCAGCGTCTCGCCGCCGTGGAGGTCGGCGGAGACCGTGCAGGTGGTGGGGAGGGCATGGCTCTCGTCTTCGAGTGGGGGCGGTGGCACCCAGAGATCGAGCAGCTGTCCATCGGCGTCACGGAGCAGCACGAGGACGGTATCCATGGGGTGCGCGTCCTTCTTCTCGTGCCAGAAGTGCAGCTCGAGGCGCTTGTCACCGAGGGTGTACTCCGTACGCGTCGTGCCCAGTCGGGCATCGAGGTCCATCAGGTTGATCGTCGGGCAGGCTCCGTCGGGCACCGGGCCGGGCGCCGGCCGTGCCGCGACGTCAGGCACCAGACCGCGCAGCAGGGCGAGCCGAGGTCTGGCCTCGGCGGTCGGGCACACGCCGTACACGTACGGCACATGTCCCTCTGGCCGTCGGGCATCTGCGGGGTGCAGGGTGCGCGGGTAGCCATGACCCAGCTGCAGCAGCCCGGCCAGCCAGCCGGACACGAGGTGCTCGGGGGCCGGGAGGGTGTTGTTGTAGGTGTCGACCGTCCAGACGAGCTGGACCGCCGGGGTGCTGGGCGCCGCTGTCTTTGGAGAGACGCCGGGGGCCGTAGGCGTTGATGGTGGCCGTGTCGGATCGGCGTGCGTCTCTCCGAGGCTCATGAGGGACGCCGCCGCCCCGAGGAGGACCGCTCGCGCCTGCCGGGCGCAGGGCCGAGGCCGGCGGCTGAGCGGGCGGTTCTGAGCGAGGGTGAGCGATGTCGGACGCACGGCCCTAACGTAGATCAGGCCGCAAGGAGGTGCGCACGCGGCGCATCATGTCGAGGGCGCCAGGGCCTCGGCGAGGCGGGTCCCGTGCAGCTCGATCACCTGGCGGCTGCCGGCCGCTTGATGCAAGCCGTCGACATTCGGCGGCCACGCAACACGGTGATGAGATCATCGATGGTCCCGTGGGCTGGAGCGGGATCGGGCTGCCTGGGCTGAGAGCATGGCCCGGGCCTCTCCGGCGCCAAAACATGGCCGCCTTCCACCAGGTGGGCCGCATACGGTCAGGGGCCAGGGATCCCTGCGCTGGATGTACTCTCATGTTTCAGAAGATGCCGCAGGAGGGACAGGAGGTGGCAAGCCCACCGACCACCAGTCCATTCTTCTTGCGGCGACGGAGAGGCTCTCGAGGGATCATGCTGCAGGCCGTCAGGATCTCGGTCAACGGAGTGTCATCGGCCGTCCACGATACGGGCCCGCGGGAGGGGAGCGAGGCGGTGGTGTTCGTTCATGGCACGCCGGGGCCCATGGACGATTGGGAAGAGCTCGCGCCGGCGGTCGGCTCGTTCGCGCGTGTCGTCGCCCTGGACATGCCCGGGTTCGGACGTGCCGGCCGGCCGCGGGAGTTCGATTTCACGCTCGCCGGCTACGCGCGCCACCTGGGAGGCGTGCTGGACCAGCTCGGCGTGCGACGAGCGCACCTCGTGCTGCACGACATGGGCGGCCCGTGGGGCCTGCGCTGGGCCGCCGATCACCCGGGGGCCCTGGGGAGCCTCACGTTGATCAACACGGGCGTGCTCATCGACTATGAGTGGCACACCTTCGCCCTCATCTGGCAGACGCCGGTCCTGGGAGAGGTCCTGCAGGTCATCGCCGTGCCCTGGTTGATCCGCTTCGTGATGAACCACGACAACCCGAGGCCGCTGCCGCGGAGCTTCACCCACCGCGTGACCGGCTACGCCGATTGGCGGCAGAAGATGTCGGTCAATCGGTTGTACCGATCCCTGCGAGAGACGAACGCGACCTTCCTGCCGCTCGCAAGCGCGATGTCCGAGATCGACCCGCCCACGTGCATCATCTGGGGGGCGGCCGACAAATACCTGCCGCTCACGGTGGCGAGGAAGCAGACCGAAGTCTTTCCGCGCGCCGAGTTGCACGTGCTCCCGGGCCTAGGTCACTGGCCCTTCATCGATGACCCCGCTGCCGTGCGCTCGTTGCTCCTGGGCTTCTTGCGCCGGCAGCTGGGTGGGACTCAAGCGCCGCGTTAGGCTTAGGCTCGTGAATGAGCTCGTTGGGCGGCGGCGGCGGCAACTGGCGAGGATCCGTTTCATGTCGAGGCCGTCCAGGCAACAGTGTTGTATGGCCGGCAACACCCTTCCTCCGGAGGATCTCCCCCAAAACCCCCTGCGGCCCCGCGCCGACGTGGGAAAGCGGCTCCCCGCAAGGCTCATAATCGCTGGTGCAGCGGTTGCACAGCCTCCCGGCACTCGCAGGGAGGCACATCATGCGCTCGATCTTTCGTGGGTCTTTGCCAGTTGCAGTCTTGAGTCTGTGTCTCGTCCATTGTCAGACGGCGGAGACGTCTGCACCGTCCGCACCGGCCGCCTCGGAGCGGTCCTCGGCGCTGGGTGTCGTCTCGCCACCGCCGATCTTCATCCCGTGGGGGGAGACCCTGGCCATCGCCGGCCTCCGGTTCGACGACCCCGGGGCCGGCTTCCCCTATCGCTATCACACGTTCGTCGCCCAGTTCAGCGGCGCCGTGAAACAGATCCAGTGGTCCCCGCTCCGCTCCTCGACCGTGAGCGACGTGGCCGGCTTCTCCACGAGCGGCCTGGTGTCCATGGCGGCCTATGCCGGCGAGACCGGAGACACGCGCCACGTCCTCGTCGCCGAATCGGACGGCGACGTGTACGAGCTCACGGCGACCAAGGACGGCGCCGCCACCGCCACCTACGTCGGCTGGTTCGGCTGGATGGTCTCGGGCGGGACCGTCCGTGCCGCCACCGGCTTCGTTCAGAACGGCGTGCGCTACGTCGCGCTCCTCTGGGACAGCGGGGACATCTTCTGGATCAGTCGTAGCGACTGGGGGACCGGCCGCATGATCGGGGGCCTCTACTCGGCCACCTCTCTGGCGTCTTACACCACGCGCGACGGCAAGCCTCGCCTGGTCGTCGGGCCGTACTGGTCCTCGGCCTACTGGACCCTGGGCGGCAGTGACCTCCGCGACCAGACCACGCTGCGCCTCAAGTTCATCGAGTACTTCGACAACGTCGTCGCCGTCTCGGCCCACTCCTCCCCCGAGACCGGCGCCCACGTGGTGTTCGCCGCGAGCGATGGCACGATCAGCGAGGCGCACCTCGATGACAGCGATGCCCTGGCGGCGGCCTCCGGCAATCCCGAACGCGGCTGGACCACGGTGACGGGGGACATCCGCGGCATCACCTCGTACATGGTCGCCGGGTACCGGCAGCACCTCCTGGTGGCCACCCGGGACGGCAACCTGCGCCTCCTCGCCACGGCCGGCAACCAACCGTTGGATCAACTCCTCATCGATTCCTTCGACCGCTCGAGCGGGGCCGACACCGGTCGCTGTCTGCCGGGCGGCGCCGACTACTTCTACGTCAACATCGAACGGACCACGACGAGCTTCCCCTCCAACACCGTGGTCGTGCCGGACCAGGGCACCATCTCCTACAGCGTATCGCGCGGTGGTCCCGCCACGAGCGCGGCCGTCACGCTGGACGGCACGAGCCAGACCGTGGCGTTCGATGGCGTGTCGGCGGAGACGAGGGTCTTGGGCCAGGTCCAGGTCAGCGCCTACGGCGCGAACCTCAACCACCAGATCCAGGTGACCGGCGCCTGCGGCACGGTGGCGCGCGGCTTCACGTCGCTCAGCTATGCCAGCGCTCCGACGTTCAAGACCATCTATCTCAATCTGAGCGATAAGAACAACCCGACCTATACAAAGCTCGCCAAGGGGTATACGGCCACGATCACGTATGATCCCGGGCCAGCCCCGGTGCGCTGCGGGACGCGCACGATCACCACGGTGGGGCGGAACGACCAGGGGGTGCAGAACTTCATCGACACGCAGACCCTGCCGGTCCCCTTCTACGGCCTGGGCAGCGTCTACCATTCGTTCCCTCGGGAGAATACGACCTACACCGTGACGATGTCCTGTTCGGAGAGCCATCTGCAGGACACCCGCACGCTGCGGGCCGACGTCTATGACGCCCCCCCATCGGCGGCCATCGCGGTCCAGCCGCTGGCCGATCCCAAGGATCCCTACTTCGCCTACATCCCGGTGGGAGGCCAGATCACCCTCACCTGGGTCACCCAGTACCCCTACGGAAGCTGCGGCAGCACCCTCCACCCCCAGGTGATCATCGAGGGGCGCAACCAGCTCCTCGGGGGGCAATCCGATCTGCGCTTCCGTGAGGAGTACGAGGCGACCATCGACCCGAACCTCGGCGTCAACGGTTCAGGGGGCACGGAGAAGATCACGGTCTCGCTCGACACGGACACGTACTTCACGGTCAAGACGCTCTGCAACGGCATCGAGGCGAAATCGGCGACCGTGCACGTGCGGCTCTACCAGACGGCCTCCTACGAACCGTGCACGCTCAAGTGCTACAAGATCGATTCCTCGGTGAGCGGTATCTGCTCCCTGCTCCAGTGGTGTGTACCGCAGAGTGTCAGCGACCCGCTGCAGGCGGTGCAGAGCGTTCATCCGACGGCGAGCGTGGAGGAAGTCAGCGACTGCTACAATTATTCCATCTGTTATTGAGCTCCAGGGGGACTCGAAGCCGCCTTGCTGCCGTGGGCCGCGGTATCTCAGGTGGTGTGCAAGCACGCCGGGCGGGAGCGCGACGGACCTGGGCCCAGCCTCATGTCTTCGTCCCCATCGATGGCAGTAGCCTGAACATCGTTGATACCGAGCATCAAAAGGGACTGGGCACCGTCGGAGCGTTCGCCAAGGGAGCGTCTGGCCTGTGCGTGATGACGTCGATTATCGTGCTGACCTGTGGGACGCCAGCCGGTGTCGGGGGTCTGTACTTCTGGAGTCGAGAGGCGCCTGTCCCTCGCAAAGAGCGGAACCGCCGGAGGACCGAAGACAAGGAAACCCATCATTGGCTCAAGGTGATGGAGCAGGTTCGTCAGACGTTCTCCAAGGAGGCGCCGGCCACGCGGCCATGGTTTCAGATCGATGCGGGGGGAGATGCCTGGCCGGTGCTGTGGGAGGCGGAGACCAAAGGGGATCT
>DATAHG010000077.1:0-5799 GCA_036263295.1 Thermoanaerobaculia bacterium
GCCGTCGATCCCACCGACTCGCAGACGGTCTTCCTCGCCACGGAGCTGAACAACGCCGGCTCGTCCGACTGGGCCGGGATCTTCCGGTCGCGCGACGGCGGGCAGGCCTGGGAGAAGGTCGGCGAAGCGGGGACCTACATCGACGTGGAGACGCACCCGGACGCGCCCGGCGTGGTCCTCGCCCTCGGGCTGCTGGGGCTCTATCGCAGCGCCGACCACGGCACCACCTGGACGAAGGTCCTGCCCCACGGCGGCACCTCCGACTCGCTGCTCTGGGCGCTCGCCTGGGCCCCCTCCGACCCCGGCGTCGTCTATGTCTACCGGGGCGACGGGCTGCTCTTGCGCAGCCTCGACGGCGGCACCACCTGGGGCTCGCTCGGCAAGCGCCTGCCCCGCACCCTCAGCCAGCGGCCGCTCGCCGTCGATCCGCTCGACCCGAACACCCTTGTCTTCGAAGGGGAGAGCGGTCCCGTACGCCTGACCCTCGGCGCCGGCCGGATGCTCCTCGACCAGGGCCTCATCAACAACCAGATGCTGGTCCTGTACTTCGACCCCAACGATCCGCTCCGCCTGCTCGGCGGCACCTTGGGCGCCGGGCTGATGGAGTACCGGTTCCAGCCCGGAGACTGAGATGAAGACGACCCGCCGTTCGGTTCCGTTGGCGGTCCTGCTGGCGTTCGCCTTGGCAGGGCCCGCTCTGCTGCAGGCGCAGACCGCGCCGTCGCGCTGGCGCCAGCTCGGCCCCGAGTTGGTGGGGCCGGGCAACGTCCTCGCGCTGGCGTTCGACCCCGGCCGGCCGGACCGGGTCTTCGCCGGCCTGGACGGCGGCGGCGTGGCGCGCAGCGGCGACGGCGGGCGCACCTGGCGGGCGTTCGGCGAGGGACTGGTGACGGCGCAGGTCACCTCGGTCGTGGTCCATCCGGCCGCCAGCGGCCGGGTCTACGCCATTTCGAGTGAGTTCTTCCTTCACCGCAGCGACAACGACGGACGGACCTGGTCCCCCCTTCCCCTCACCGAGGCGCACACCGTCGTCCCCGAGCGCCGCGATCCCCAGGGGGTCTGGGCAACGGCGCGAGGCGGCCTCTACCGCAGCCAGGACGGCGGCGACTCGTGGCAGCGCCTGCAGGCCAACCTGCCGGCGGTCTATGGGGCGGGCGCGCTGGCCGTCTCCCCGGTCGATCCGCGCCGCCTGTACCTCGGCGTCACCGGGGCCAGCGGCTTCGGCTTCTGGGTCAGCGAAGACGGCGGCCGCTCATGGACCCGGCGCAGCCGCTCGGTGCCGAGCCTCCTCTACGCCGACGTTCAGGACGCGCGGACGGTCTACTTCGTCCGCAACCACCAGGTCCAGCGGAGCCGCGACGCCGGCCGCACCTGGCAACCGTTCTTCGGCGATGCCTCGTCGCAGGGCGGCGCGGTGCTGGGGCTCGCCCAGGATCCGCGCGAGCCGACGGTCTTTTTCGTTCTCAGCTCCGCCTACGGCCTGTTCCGGACCACCGACGCCGGCCGGCACTGGGTGGAGGCGAACGCCGGCCTGCCCGCCCAGCACGACCTCAAGTCGCTCGCCGTCGCCGACGCCGGCACCCTGCTCACCGGCGGCCGCTTCGAAGAGGGGCATTTCCGGGTCTATCGCAGCGACGACGCCGGCGAGACCTGGGAGCCGTCCGCCCGCGGCCTGGTCAGCACGGCGGTCTCGGCCGTGACCGCGACCCGGACCGGCGCTCTCTTCACCGCGGTGTACTTCGACGGCCTGCTGCGCAGCCTCGACCAGGGGGCCACGTGGACCCGCTCGCTCGACGTCGGCTTCACCTTCGTGCAGGCTTTCGCCCTCGATCCGGTCGACGCGGCCACGGTCTATGCCGGCACCACCTTCTCGTTCGGGGAGGATCCCCACTTCCTCTGGAAGACGACGGACGGCGGCGATTCCTGGCAGCCTCTCCCCTATCCGACGGCGTTCGAGGGCGGCCAGATCGTCGCGCTGGACGTCGACGACATCGCGGTGGATCCCGCTGATCCGTCGACGGTCTTCCTCGCCACGGTGCTCAACAATGCCGGCCGCTCCTCCTCGGCGGGGCTTTTCCGGTCGCGCGACGGCGGGCAGACCTGGGAGAAGGTCGGCCTGCCGAACCCCTACTTCGACGTGAAGACCCACCCCGCGGCGCCGGGTATGGTCCTCGCCCTCTCCCCGTTCGGGGTCTTCCGCAGCGCCGATCACGGCGACACCTGGACCGCGGTGCTCGCCCGCGGCGCCGCGGAGCCCCTGTTCTCCACTCTGGCGCTGGCGCCCTCCGATCCGGCCGTCGCCTATGCCCTGCGCACCGACGGCATGCTCTTCCGCAGTCTCGACGCCGGCGCGACCTGGGCCTCCCTGGGCAAACGTCTGCCGGCCTCGCTCGGCCGGCGGGCCCTCGTGGTCGATCCCCGCGATCCGGCTACGATCGTGTTCCAGGGGGACGCCGGGCCCGTCCGCCTGACCCTCGGCGCCGGGCGCGCGGGGCGGACGCTCCTCGGCCGGGGGCTGATCGGCCGGGACGTCACGGTGCTCAGCTTCGATCCCGACGATCCGCTCCGCCTCCTCGCCGGCATCGGCGGCGCCGGCCTGATGGAGTACCGGTTCCAACCCTAGGCGCGGCACAGAGGCCTTCCTGGAGGGCCGCCGTCATACGGTATATTCCGGCCTGGACCGCGAACCCTGCGGACGGCCTCTGACCGCCTTTGCCGTCCTGGAGACACCTGGATCGATATGGGAAACCTGCTCAGCGACTTCCGTCACGCCCTGCGCCTGGCCCTCAAGAACCCCGGCTTCACCGCCGTCGTGGTGCTGACCCTCGGAATCGGCATCGGCGCCGCGACCGCCATCTTCAGCATGATCGACGCGGTCATGCTGCGCCCCCTGTTCCAGGATCAGAACCGGCTGGTGACGATCTGGGGCAGCACTCCCACCAAGGGGGAGCAGCTCATCGAGGTCTCCTATAAGGACTGGCAGGATTGGCGGCGCGGCTCGCACTCCTTCACCGACATGGCGCTGATGAGCGCCTCCGACGCCGACATCACGATCACCGGCGGCGACGAGCCCTTTCCCCTGCGCGGGCGCATCGTCACCGCGAACTTCTTCACCGTGCTCGGGGCCGACGCCGCCCTCGGCCGTGTCTTCTCGGCCGAGGACACCAAGGAGGGCAACCCCTGGACCGCCGTGATCAGCTACGGCCTCTGGCAGCGCCGCTACGGCTCCGATCCCAAGATCATCGGCAAGACCATCCACGCCGACGGCAGCGAGCAGGTGATCGTCGGAGTCATGCCGCCGACCTTCCGCTACCCCGAAGGGGTCGACCTCTGGGCGCCCGCCGACCCGCTGTTCGACGCCAACGCGGAGATGCGCCCGGTGCGCTTCCTCCAGGTCATCGCGCGCCTCAAGCCCGGCGTCACCATCGAGCAGGCGCGGCAAGACATGACGGCCGTGATCGCCAATCTCCGGCGGGAGAACCCGCACCCCTATGAGGGGTGGGTGTCGGTGCTGACGCCGCTGGTCCAAGAGATCCTCGGCGACACCCGCCCCGCCCTCCTGGTGCTGCTGAGCGCCGTCGGCCTCCTCCTGCTGATCGCCTGCGCCAACGTCGCCGGCCTGCTCCTCGCCCGCGCCGTGTCGCGCCAGAAGGAGACCGCGGTGCGCACCGCCCTCGGCGCCGGCCGCCTGCGGCTCACCCGCCAGCTCCTCACCGAGAACGTGGTGCTCGCCCTGGTCTCCGCCGCCCTCGGCCTGCTCTTCGCCTGGGCCGGCCTCAAGGCGCTGCTCGCCTTCGGGCCGGGCGACATCCCGCGCCTCGACCAGGTGGGGATCGACGGCCGGGTGCTCCTCTTCGCCGTGGTCGCCGCCCTCTTCACCGTCCTCCTGTTCGGTCTCGCGCCGGCCCTCCAGTCCGCCGCTCCCAACCTGACCGAGACCCTCAAGGATGGCGGCAAGTCGTCGGCCGGCCGGCGCAGCAGCCGCCTGCGCCGTCTGCTGGTGGCGGGCGAGGTCGCCCTCGCCCTGGTCCTGCTGGTCGGCGCCGGCCTGATGATCCAGAGCTTCCTGCGCCTTCAGAGGATCCAGCTCGGCTTCCGCCCCGAGAACGTGCTCACCCTGCGGCTCAGCCTGCCGTCCACCAAGTACGACACCCCGGAGAAATGGGGGCAGTTCTTCCAGCGCGCCGTGCAGGAGGTCGAGAGCCTGCCGGGGGTCGAGAGCGCCGCGGTGATCGTGCTGCGCCCCCTGTCCCAACCGATCGGCTGGGACTACGACTTCACCGTCGAGGGGCAGACCCAGGAGGAGCAGGCGGTGAACCCGATCTCGAACTACGAGCGCTCCAGCCCGGGCTACTTCGAGACGCTCGGCATCCCGTTGCGCAGCGGCCGCGACTTCACCTGGGGGGACGTCAACGGGACGCAGAAGGTCGCCATCATCAACGAGTCGATGGCGCGCCGCTTCTTCCCTGGCCAGGACCCGCTCGGCAAACGGCTCCACTTTGGGGGACTCAGCAGCACCCAGGCCCCCTGGCTGACCATCGTCGGCGTGGTGGGCGACGTGCGCTACCGCGACCTCGGCGCCTACCGGCCCGACATCTACGTCCCCTATCTCCAGGCCCCCTTCCCGTCGATGGACATGGTGATCCACACCCAGGGGGAGCCGCTCAACATGGTCGACGCCGTGCGGCAGCGCATCTTCGCGCTCGACAAGGACCAGCCGATCAACAAGGTTGCCACCCTGGAGCAGTCGTTCTCCGACTCGATCGCGCGGCCGCGCCTGCGCGCCATGCTCCTCGGCCTGTTCGCGGCCATGGCCCTGTTGCTCGCCTCGGTCGGCCTCTACGGCATCATCGCCTACTCGGTGAGCCAGCGCCTGCAGGAGATCGGCATCCGCCTCGCGCTCGGCGCCGACCGGCCCGACGTCCTGCGCCTCATCGTGCGGCAGGGGCTCGGCCTGACGGCGCTCGGCCTGGCCGGCGGCCTGATCATCGCCGCGGCCGTGGGGTCCACCGGCTGGCTCACCTCGCTGCTCTATGAGGTCAAGGCCCACGATCTCCTCACCTTCGCCGTGGTCCCGCTGTTGCTGGTCCTGGTGGCCCTGATCGCGAGCTTCGTCCCGGCCCGCCGGGCGACCAAGGTCGATCCGCTCGCCGCTCTCCGCTACGAGTAGCGCCTGCCCTGACGTCAAGAGTCTGCGAAGCTCCCCTCGGGCGCTCCGCAGGCTCTTGCGTGATTTCTGAAGTTATTTTAGTATCCAGCTACGAAATGTTTGGGCAGTCTCCAACATCAGTGAAGTAGAAGCACCCTGATTTCTTGTCTTGCCGATCGAATCGGCGCTTTGGGAAGGGTCTTTGAATAGTGGTTCTGCAGGCATGGCTTGGAGGAGAGCTGAGGTGCGCAATCTCTGCGCGATTCGCCCGACCGTTCGCGGCGGGCTGAAAGGAGCCAGTCATGGCCTGGATCAAGACCATCGGTTTTCGTGACCCCGAGCTCACTCCGGACTTGGCAGCGGCCTTTGCGGAGGTGCAACAGATCGCCCCCCGGGAGTACCTGGAGGGCGCTCAGGATGCACCCGGAATCGTCAAGGCCCACAGCCTCGACCCCACGGCGCTCTCCACCGCCTTCCGTGCCGGCATGCACCTGCTCAACGGGCCGTCCCCGCTGTCCCGCAAGGACCGCGAGATGATCGCCACGGTGGTGTCGACCGCCAATAAATGTTTCTACTGAATGGCCAGCCACTCGGAGTTTCTCCGAGAGGCGTCCCGGGCGGACGCCAACGCCAATTCGATCGCCGATGGG
>DATAHG010000078.1:0-7712 GCA_036263295.1 Thermoanaerobaculia bacterium
CCAGGTGCCGCTCGACGAGAGCAACGCGCCGGACGCCTATGGCGCCGCCGCCTCGCTGGCCATGAACCTCGAGGAGGCCGACCGCGCGCCCGACCTGGAGCTCAACGAGATCGTCTGGAAGTCGGTGCGCGGCGCCGCCTCCCCGATGCCGCCGCCGGTGCGCTCCGGCTTCGTGCGGCCGCTGGCGGACGGCGACGACGACGAGGGGGAGGAGGATGACGACGACTAGCCCCTCCTCTTCCACCGCTTCCACCGCGTCGGCCGCTCCGGCCTCGCCGTGGCGGCCGTTGCGCCACCCGGTGTTCCGGGCGCTCTGGCTGGCGACGATCGCCTCGAACCTGGGCACCTGGCTCCAGAACGTCGGGGCGTCGTGGATGATGACGACGCTCACGACGTCCACCACCATGGTGGCGCTGGTGCAGGCGGCGACCAGCCTGCCGATGTTCCTGCTGTCGCTGCCGGCCGGCGCCCTGGCCGACGTGCTCGACCGCCGCCGGATCCTGCTGGTCACCCAGGCCTGGATGGCGGTCTCCGCCGCGCTGCTCGGCGGCCTCACTCTGGCCGGCTGGATGACCCCGGGCCTGCTCCTCCTCTTTACCTTTCTGCTCGGCCTGGGCGCCGCGCTCAACCAGCCGGCCTGGCAGGCGATCACGCCGGAGCTGGTGCCGCGCGAGGATCTCCCCGGCGCCATCTCGCTCGGCAGCGTCGGCTTCAACATCGCCCGCGCCGCCGGCCCGGCGATCGGCGGCCTGATCGTGGCGGCAGCCGGGGCCGGCGCCAACTTCCTGCTCAACGCCGCCTCGTTCCTCGGCGTGATGGTGGTGCTCTACCGCTGGCGCCGCCCGGCCGAGTCGGTCTCGGCGCTGCCGGCCGAGCGCTTCCTGGGGGCGATGAGCGCCGGCCTGCGCTATGTGCGCCACTCCCCCGAGGTGCTGGCGGTGACGGTGCGCGGCAGCGCCTTCGTGATCTGCAGCAGCTCGCTGTGGGCGCTGCTGCCGGTGGTGGCGCGGGTCGATCTCAAGCAGGGGCCGGCGGGCTACGGCCTGATGCTCGCGGCGCTCGGGATCGGCGCGGTGGCCGGCGCCTTCGCCCTGCCGAAGCTCAACCGCAAGGGCTCGACCGACTACGTGGTGATCACCGCCACCCTGGTCTTCGCCGGCGCCACCGCCGCGCTCGGCTCGATTCGCGTCTTCTGGTTCCTGTGCTTCGCGCTGCTGCTGGCGGGCGGCGCCTGGCTGTCGCTGCTCTCCAGCCTCAACGTGGCGATCCAGACCGTGGTGCCGGCCTGGGTGCGGGCGCGCGCCCTGTCGGTCTACATGCTGGTCTTCTTCGGCAGCCTGTCGCTCGGCAGCGCCCTCTGGGGCCTCGTGGGCGATCGCATCGGCACCTCCCCCGCCCTGCTCGCCGCCGCCGCCGGCCAGGTGGTGGCCCTGCTCGCCACGATGCGCTACCGGCTGCAGTCCGGCGAGGGGCTGAATCTCGCGCCGTCGCGCCAGTGGCCCGCCCCGATCGTCCACGACGCGCTGGAGGTGGAGGACGACCGCGGCCCCGTGCTGATCACGGTCGAATACCGGATCGACCCGGACACGGCGGGCGCTTTCGCCGCCGCCATGCGCGACGTGCGGCGCATCCGACTGCGCGACGGGGCCTTGCAGTGGGGGCTGTTCGTGGATTCGTCCGACCCCGGCCGCTACACCGAGGTCTTTCTCACCAAGTCCTGGCTGGAGCACCTGCGCCAGCACGAGCGGGTGACCATGACCGACACCGACGTCGTGCTGCAGGCCCGCGCCTTCCACATCGGCGAGGCTCCGCCGGTGGTCGAGCACCTGATCGCGGAGCGGGTCGAGAGGTAGGTAGACCTGCCCTACTTCGCGCGGCCGGCCAGGCCGGCGACGGTCTGCACCAGGGTGCCGGGCTCCAGCGGCTTCGCTAGATGGGTCTGGAAGCCGGAGGCGAGGGCGCGGGTGCGGTCCTCGGCGCGGGCGTAGGCGGTCAGGGCCACGACGGGGAGCTGGCCGCCGCGCTCCGGCGAGCGCTCCCGGAGCCGGCGGATGAAGGCGTAGCCGTCCTCCTCCGGCATCCCGATGTCGGAGACCACCACGTCGGGCAGGCGCCGGTCGAGCAGGTCCAGGGCCGCGGCGGCCGAGCCCACGGCGGCGACCTCCGCCCCGCAGCCTTCGAGGGCCGCCACCAGGAGATCGCGGGTATCGTCCTCATCCTCCAGGACCAGCACGCGGATCCCGGCGAGCCAGGCGGTCTCGGCGAGCAGCGCGCCGGAGGACTCCTGCTCGGTGGGGCCGCAGGGCAGCCCGTCCACCATCGCGCTCCAGACCGGCAGCCGGACCCGGAAGGTCGAGCCCTGTCCTTCGCCCGCGCTCTCCACCTCCACCAGGCCGCCGTGCAGCTCGACCAGGTGGCGGACGATCGACAGCCCCAGCCCGAGGCCGCCGTGCGACCGGGTGCTGGCGCTCTCCGCCTGGCGGAAACGGTCGAAGACATAGGGCAGGAAATCCGGCCGGATGCCGAGCCCGGTGTCGCTCACCCGGACCTCCAGGTGCTCGCCGGTGTTGACCACCCGCACCTCGACGCGCCCCCCCTTCGGCGTGAACTTGACGGCGTTCGACAGCAGGTTCCAGATCACCTGCTGCAGCCGGTCGGCGTCGCCCAGGATGGGGCTGATCAGGCGGTCCAGCCCGACCTCCAGGCGGACCCCCTTGGCCTCGGCCGCCGGCCGGATGCTGTCGAGCGCCGCCTCGATCACGCTCGGCAGCTCGAGGGTGCGCAGGTCGAGGCGCAGCTTGCCGGTGATGATGCGCGACACGTCGAGGAGGTCGGAGATGAGCTGGGACTGCGCGCGGGCGTTGCGCTCGATGGTCTCCAGGGCGCGGCTGGTGGTGGCCTCGTCGAGCCGGCCGGTGCGCAGCATCTGGGCCCAGCCCAGCATGGCCGAGAGCGGCGTGCGCAGCTCGTGGGAGAGGGTCGCCAGGAACTCGTCCTTCATGCGGTTGGCCTCTTCGGCCTCGCGCATGGCCCGCGACAGCTCGGCGGTGCGCTGCTGCACCAGGATCTCGAGGTCCTCGTACATGTGCTGGAGCGCCTCTTCGGCCCGGCGGCGCTCGCCGATCTCGCGCCGCAGATCCTCGTTGGCCTGCGCCAACTGGGCGGTGCGCTCTTCGACCTTGCGGCGCAGGGCGACCTTTTCGATGGCGTTGTGGACCGCCCGCTGCAGGCTCTCGCGCGAGATCGAGCCCTTGAGCAGGTAGTCCTGCGCCCCCTTCTTCATCGCCTCGACCGCGACCGCCTCGTTGCCCTGCCCGGTCAGCACGATCACCGGCAGCAGGCCCTCGGCGGGCAGCCGGTCGAGGAACTCGAGGCCGTCGACGTCGGGCAGGCGGTAGTCGAGCAACAGGCAGTCGGGGCGATCCGACTCGATGCGCTCCAGCCCCTCTTCGCCGGACTCCGCCTCCAGGAAGACATAGGAGTGCTCGCGGTCCTGCAGGAGCAGGCGCCGGTAGAGCTCGCGGTCCTCGATCGAGTCGTCGACGAGCAGCACCCGGACGGGAGCCGCCCCGGGAGAGGAAGCCGGAGCGGTCATCCCAAGTCGCCGCTCCGGGGCAGGATCACGACCTCGAACCAGAAGTCGTTGAGCCGCTCGATGGCCTTGATGAAACCGTCCATGTCCACCGGCTTCTGGATGTAGCTGTTCGCCCCCGACTTGTAGCAGGCCTCGACGTCCCGGTCGTCGCTGGAGGTGGTCAGCACGATGACCGGGATCTGCTTCAGCCGCTCGTCGCTCTTGATGTCGGCCAGCACCTCGCGGCCGTCGGTGCCGGGGAGGTTGAGGTCGAGCAGGATGATGCCGGGGCGCGGGGCCGTGGAGGCGTCCGCGAACTCCCCCCGCCGGTGCAGGAAGTCGAGGGCTTCGTCGCCGTCGGAGCAGCGGTAGATGGGATTGCGCAGCCCCGACTTGTGAAGGGCCCGGCGGGTGGCCTCGAAATCCTCGGGGCTGTCTTCCACGAGCAGAATCGGCTGGTTCGGTGTGCTCAGCATGGTTACCATTGAGTCCTCTGGCCAAGAGTGAAGTAGACCGTGGTCCCTTCACCGTAGGTGGATTGGATCCAGATCCGTCCGTTGTGGCGCTCGACGATCTTCTTGACGATCGTGAGCCCCGCGCCGGTGCCGCCGCCGAACTTGTCGCGGGCGTGCAGCCGCTTGAAGATACGGAAAATCGAGTCGAAATGCTTCTCCTGGATCCCGATGCCGTTGTCGCGCACGTAGAGCACCGGCCAGTCCGCCCGTTCCGGATCGGCCTTGTCCAGGTCCCCCCCTTCCGGGTCGGCCGGCGGCTGGACCCCTTCGGCGACGCCGATCTCGATCCACTTCTCCGCCTTGTCGTTGTACTTCATGGCGTTGACGATCAGGTTCGAGAAGACCTCGCCGACCCGCACCCGGTCGCAACGCACCACCGGCAGGGGGTGCGGGATCCGCACCTCGGCCCGCTGCTCCTTGAGATTGATCGCGACCGAGTCCACGGCGTCCGCGACGACCTCGTTGAGGTCGGCGCCGTCGAAGGCGAGATCGATCCGGCCGACGCGCGAGAAGTGCAGCAGGGAGTTGATCAGGTCTTCCATGCGGCGGCTGAGGCGCAGCAGCGTTTCGAGCTTCGCGCGCCCCTCCCCGTCGAGCTTGTCGGCGTAGTCTTCCAGGAGGAAGACCGAATAGTTGTGGATGCCGCGCAGCGGCTCCTTGAGGTCGTGCGAGGCGATGTAGGCGAAGTCGTCCAGCTCCTTGTTGCTCTGGTGGAGCTCCTGGTTGCGCACCTCCAGCTCGCTTTCGGCCCGGCGGCGCTCGGCGAGCTCCTGGCGCAGCTCCTGGGTGCGCTCCTCGACCCGGTGCTCGAGCTCGTCCTTGGCCTGGCTCAGGTCGGAGTCGCGGCGCTGGATCTGGCTCAGCATGTCGTTGAAGGCGTCGACCAGTTGCCCCAGCTCGTCGGCGCTGCGGCGCCGCGCCCGGATCGAGTAGTCGCGCCGCTCCGAGACCGCCCGCGCCGTCCCGGCGAGGTCGAGGATGGGGCGGGAGATCGAGCGCTGCAGCCCGGAGGAGAGCAGGAACGCGAAGCCGGCCGCCGCGAGCAGGACGAACGCCGCGGTGAAGGCCTGAAGCCGCAGCCGGACGTACATCTCGCTGAGGTCGTTGCGCAGGTAGAGGGTACCGAGCCGCTCCCCCTGCAGCAAGATGGCCTGGGTGAGGACCACCTCTCCTTTGTCGAAGTGCGAGCCGTCGGCCTCCGGCCGCTCGGGAAACGGTACGCGCGGCCCACCAGACCGGTAATAGCGCGCGAAGATGCGGCCGTCGGTACCGTAGACGCAGGCCGCGACGATGGTGTTGCGAGCCCGCAGGGTGGCGAGCGTCTCCTCCGCCGCCTTCTCGTCGTCGAAGCTGATGGAGGCCGTGGTGTTGCTGGCGATGATCTGGGCCAGGGTCTCGAGGTCTTTCACCATCTCGCCGCGGAAACGCAGGAAGTCGGTCGTCATCAGACCGGCGCTCGCGATCAGCAGGGCGCCGCCGCTCACCGCCATGAACAGCACGATGAGCTTCTGGCGTATGGGGAGGTCTTGAAAACGCCGCAAACCGGTCTTCCTGGCGGACCTAACGGGCGCCGGGGCTGTTGATGGCCAGCCGCATCAGCTTCGAGCTGATCTTCGGGGACTCGGGATCCTCGGGCTGCTCGCGGATCTCGAAACGGATCTTTTCGCTCTGCCGCACGAAGTTGATCAGCCCCCCCTGGTCGAGGAACCCGTCGGTCTCCCCCACGGTCAGCACGCTCGCCCCCCGGAGGCTGGCGAAGATCTCTTCCAGGCGGCCGCGCTCCGAGCGGCTGATGAACAGGACGTGGCACGTCTTGAGATCCTGGATCTGGCTGGGTCGGGCGACGACCAGCCGGCGCGACTTGACCGTCTCGCCCTGGACCAGGACGTCGAGGATGCGCCCGAACGGATCCTGGCCGAAGACGCAGAGGCGGAACGCGCTGTCTTCGCTCGGGAAGGCCGAGGGGGGCCACTCCACGAACTTCGTGAAGTTGTACAGGAACGCCGCCTTGAGCTCCGCCTCGGTCGCCTTGGTCTGCGCCGCCGCCGCGCCGGCCCACAACAGGAGCCCGGGGAGGAGCAGGAGGGCGGCGGTCCGGCGGCGGGCGCCAAGGGGGAAGCCGCCCCTCAGAAGCGCCATAGGACCTTTCCGTAGACGCTGCGCTCGACCTCTTCCCGGGCGGCGGCCGGCCCGGCCTCCGGATGCTGGTCGTGCAGCAGGTTGCGGCCGACCAGGGACAGCTCCAGCGTTTCGGTCGCCCGCCAGCCGAGCCGCAGGTCGGCCTCGGTGTAGGAGGGCACCCGCGGGGCCGGCAGCTCCGCGACGTGGCGCAGCCAGACGTCGAGCTCGGTGCGGTGGGGCAGATCGAAGGTCGAGCGCAGCAGGAAGCGGTGGCGCGGGTCGTTCCCCTCGCCCTGTCCGCCGGTGGGGTCGGTGCTGTCCGGGTCGAGCCGCAGGCGCTTGCCCAGGTAGGCGTAGGCGCCCTGCAGACGCCACGACGGGTTGAGGTCGTAGTTGGTGCGGATCTCGGCTCCGTAGGTCTGCCCTTCCAGCTTGTTGGCGAGGACGATCGGCAGCCCGCCGCCCGCGGAGCGCTCCTGGCTGCGCAGGTCGTCGTAGTCGTGGTAGTAGGTCGCGATGTCCACGAAGAAATCCGGCCGGAGCCGCGAGCGCCAGCCGAGCTCGTAGGCGGTCAGCTTCTCGGAATCGAAGGCGCGGTCGCCCCGGACGGTGACGGTCTGGCCGTCCCCGGCGAAAAACGCGATGTCCTCGTCGAGCCGGGTGGGCGAGCGCACGGCGCGGGAGATCGCGCCCCAGACCGTCTGGTCGTCGTCCGGCGCCCAGGCCAGCCGCACGCTGGGCTGGACCTCGAAGCCGGTCGATTCGTGGTGCTCCACCTTCGAGCCCAAGGTCAGCCGCAGGCGGTCCTTGAGGAAGGAGAGCTCGTCCTGGGCGAAGACGTTCGCCAGATCGACGCTGCGGCTGGTCGGGAAGAACCCGACCCCCAGGCTGTTGACCACGTCGTCGCGCGTCGTGCGATAGCCGGCCCCCCACACCACGTTGTGCCGCTGTCCCACCTGCAGATGGTGCTGCAGCTCGAGGTCCCAGGTGTCGCGGTGCTCTTCGAACCAGGCGGGGATCCGCCGGTGGGTGCGGTCGTAATAGGCCTGGACGGTGAGGTCCGAGCCCCCCGCCAGGGTGCGGGTCCAGCGGCTCAGGAGATTGGCGCCGTCGACCCGGTCGTCCTGCAGGGTGAGCTCCCCGATCACGCCGTCGTAGAGGTCGCCCTGGAGCGTCCAGGCGTCCTGGCTGCCGGGGTCCTTCCAGTCGGCCCGGAAGCCCCCCTGGCGCAGGCGGTTGGGGTCGCCGGGGTCGCTGCCGTCCGGCAGGGCCAGGGCGCCACGCTCGGAGGACTTGGCGTACAGCCGGTAATGGCCGTGCTCGCCGATCCGGCCGCCGTAGCGCCCGGCGACGATCGCCCGCTCCTCGTTGCCGGCGGCGCCGCTCACCAGGCCGCCCTGGGTGTCGGCGGCCGAGCGGGTGATGATGTTGATCACGCCGTTGACCGCGTTGGCGCCCCACAGGGTGGCGCCCGGGCCGCGGATGATCTCGATCCGCTCGAC
>DATAHG010000079.1:0-2038 GCA_036263295.1 Thermoanaerobaculia bacterium
CGTGGACGGCGCGGTCCGGCTCGCGCACGGCGGCCTCCAGCAGCGCCCCGTAGTGGCGGCTCATGCGGTCGACGGTCGCGGCGTCGAAGAGGTCGGTGTTGAACTGCGCCGTGCCGGCCAGATAGTCGCCGAACTCCGTCAACCAGAAGGAGAGGTCGAAATTCGCGTGATCTTCCTCTTCCACCTGCTCGAGCTCGACCTCGCCGGTCCGCATGCTCTGCTTGGGGAAGTTCTGCAGCACCAGCAGGGCCTGGAACAGCGGCGTATGGGAGAGATTGCGGTCGAGCCGCATGGTCTCCAGGACCTTCTCGAACGGCAGCGCCTGGTGGGCGAAGGCGTCCACCGTGACCTTCTTGACCCGGTTGAGCAGGCCGCGGAAGGTCGGCCGGTCCTCCAGGTGGGCGCGCAGCACCAGGGTGTTGATGAAGAAGCCGATCAGCCCTTCGAGCTCGGAGCGCCCGCGGTTGGCCGAGTAGGTGCCGACCGAGATGTCGTCCTGCCCGCTGTAGCGGGAGAGCAGGGCGTGGTAGCCGGCGAGCAGGGTCATGAACAGCGTCGCCCCCTCGCGCTGGCCGACCGCCTTGAGCGTCCGGGTGAGGTCGGCCGACAGGACGAAGGCGCGGTTCGAGCCCTGGTAGCTCTGGATCGCCGGGCGCGGCCGGTCGGTCGGCAGGGTGAGCAGCGGCGGCGCCCCGGCGAGCTGGTCGCGCCAGAACTGGAGGTGCTTCTCCAGCGTCTCCCCCTGCAGCCAGCCGCGCTGCCAGACCGCGTAGTCGGGATACTGGATCGGCAGCTCCGGCAGCGGCGACGGCTGGCGCCGCACGAAAGCGCTGTAGAGGGCCGCCATCTCGCGCAGGAAGACGCTCACCGACCAGCCGTCCGAGACGATGTGGTGCATGGTGTACAGCACGATGTGGCGCTGCGCTCCGGTGCGCAGGACCGACACCCGCAGGAGCGGGCCGCGCGCGAGGTCGAACGGCAGCAGGCGCTCGAAGCGGGTCAGGCGTTCCGCCTCGGGCTCGCGGCGCTCGTCCGGCAGGGCCGAGAGATCGACCACCGGCACCTCCAGATGGAGGTGGGGGGCGACCACCTGGACCGGCTCCCCTTCGGTGGCGGCGAAGGTGGTGCGCAGCGACTCGTGGCGGCGGACGATCTCGTCGGCGCAGGCGAACGTCACCCCCAGGTCGAACGGCCCGTTGACGTGGAAGGCGCCGGGGATGTTGTAGGCCGGATTGCCGGGCTCCAGGCGGTCGAGGATCCACTCGCGGAGCTGGGAGTAGGAGACCGGGAAGCGGTCCGTCTCCCGCGGCTGGCGCGGGATGCGGTCCGGCGCCGTCTCGCCCTTCTGTTTGGCGAGCTGCCGGAGCAGGAGCTCCCGCTGTTTCGGAGAAAGCTCCGCGAGCTTGGCCAGGAGATCGTTCACTCGACTGCTCCTCTTCTCAGAGTTACCAGGGCACCAGGCGGGGGGCTACCCCATACGGGGCCGAAAGGGCCGATAGTCTACACACCCCCGCCCGGGAGAGGCGGAGGAACCTCTAAACCATCCAGTGCGCCGGCAGGGGTCTAGGAGGACGGGAGCGCCGCGGAACAAACCGCGCACTCTTACTGGTTGTAGGTCCCGGCGACCTCTGTGCGCATTGACTTGCCCCGATGGGGCCGCTATTGTTTAAAACGCTCAGGAAGGAGCAGGTTTCCATGGAAAATATCGAGCAGGTCCAGTCCGACCCCGTCATGCCGCAGCCGGCCGAAGAAGAGGTCCCGGTCACTCTGACCGCCAAGGCGGCCGAGATGGTGAGGATCACCCGCCAGCAGGAAGGGATCGCCGAGAGCTTCGGCCTTCGCGTCGCCGTCCGCGGCGGCGGCTGCAGCGGCTTCGAGTACGCCCTCGACTTCACCGACGAGGCGCGCAGCAACGACTTCGTCTATGAGCAGAACGGCCTCACGGTCTACGTCGATGCGGTGAGCGCCCGTTATCTGCAGGGCACCAGCATCGACTACGTGCTCGGCAGCACCGGCGCGGGGTTCAAGTTCAACAACC
>DATAHG010000080.1:0-1648 GCA_036263295.1 Thermoanaerobaculia bacterium
GCCGCCGCCCCCTCCTCCTCCAGCCGCGCCGCGGTGGGGTCTTCGCCATAGACGTCGTCTCCCACCTCGGCCTCGGCCATGGCCCGCCGCATCTCGGCGTCGGGACGGGTGACGGTGTCGGAACGCAGATCGATCCAATCGACTTTCAACGGGTCTCCTCTCCTTTAGCGGGCCAGGGCGTGCCGACGTAGCGCCCGAGGATCCGGCTGCGGGGCAGCGGCCCGACCTCGCGCGAGTCGCGGCTGTTGTCGCGGCTGTCGCCGATCACGAAGACATGGTCCGGCGGCACGGTGATCATGCCGGACGGCGCCGGGGTGCCCCCCGGGACACCGTAGACGACCTGGTGCGGCCGGTCGGCGAAGGTCTCGGCCTCGTAGCGCGCGCCGGCCTCGCTGCTCCACTTGCGCACGGTCAGGCGCGACAGGGGCATGTAGCGGGCCGGCTTGCCGTTCAGCACCAGCCGGCCGGCGGTCACCTCGACGCGGTCGCCCGGGCCGCCCGCGACCCGCTTGAAGACGACCAGATCCCCTTCCGGCCGGGGGAGGGCGACCAGCACGACCTCGCCCGGCTCGGGGGTGCTCCAGCTCAGAACGGCGCGGTTCACGAACGGGATCACCAGGCCGTAGGAGGCCTTGTTCACGAACACCACGTCGCCGGTGTGGAGGCCGGGCGCCATCGACTCCCCGGCCAGACGGTAGAAACCGAGGCTCAGGCAGGCCACCAGAGCCAATGCCAGGACGATCAGGGTACGGACCGCCAGGCGGACCTGCCGCTGCCGCCGCTCCCGCCGCTTCTGGCCCGCGACTACAGACCGATAGATACTCGCGCCGCCCACTGCACGACCTCGGCCTTCTCGACTTCCACGGTGATCTTCGGCAGCAGGAGGTTGAGCGTCAGCCCGCCGTAGATCACGCCGCGCGTGTCGCTCTCCTCCAGGTCGGGGCCGAGGACGCGGTCGAGGGTCCCCTTGCTGTAGACCGTGCCGATCCCGACGTAGGGGGTGAGGATCGCGAAACCCTTGCTCAGCATCAGCTCGGCGCCGTACTGGTCGAGCTGGTAGGCGTCGGAGCCGGCCGAGCGCGTCCCGGTCAGCCGCAGGCCGACCGCAGGCGTGAGCGCCCCGCCTTTCACGATCGCCCACTGCAGCTCGCCGGACAGCAGGTCGATGTCGCTGTCGATCGCCTGGCCGTACGACAACCCGATGTCGATCCCCGCCGGCAGCCCCTTGCGGGCGCCTACCCGGCCGACCGCGAGCAGGCCGCCGGTCAGGTCGTCGTCGATCACGGTGTCGGCGTAGGGGTGGTCGTCGAAGTCCTGGTCTACCGCCGCGTCGGCGTAGACGTTGAAGCCGACCAGACCGAGCGGAGCGGCGCCGTGGCGCGGGTAGAAGTAGGACGCTGCGCTGAAGTGGCGGTGGAACTCCAGGAAATCGCCCACCGGGGCGTCCCGCCGCACGTCCCAGGCGCGCGCCGGGAGGGCGGCCAGGAAGAGGCCGAAAACCAGCAGAAAGAAGGCCGTACCGCGTCTATCCATCGTGTCTCCTCTTGCCGCGGCCCACCGGCCGCCTTTCGGACCTCTCCAGGGCGAGATACTCCGCCAGCAGCTCGTCGAGCAGCCCGGGCTCGCCCCGCACGCTCTCGGCCACCAG
>DATAHG010000081.1:0-2894 GCA_036263295.1 Thermoanaerobaculia bacterium
GGCCCGTCCCAGCCAGTAGGCCGCCAACAGCGTGAGCCAGATCTTGAGGAGCCGCACCATCGCCGGTTCTCAGAATACCGCGAAACCAAAACCCCCCGTCGAACGTCTAGGGAGTAAGAAGCCCTCTCCTCGCGGGAGGCACAGCCTCAAAAAAGACAAAGCAATCGGTGGGAGACCCCGAAATGGATACGCTGGTGCAGGACCTCAGGTTCGCCGTCCGGATGCTGCTCAAGAGCCCCGGCTTCACGCTGATCGCGGTGCTCTGCACGGCGCTCGGGATCGGCTCCAACACGGCGATCTTCAGCGTCGTGAACGCCATCCTGCTGCGCCCCTTCCCCTACGCCGACCCCGAGCGGATCGTCGCCGTCAACGCCACCCAGCTCAAGGGGCAGATCACCCAGGGGGACCTGTCGTACCCCGATTATCAGGACCTCCAGAAACAGTCCTCGACCCTCGCCCAGGTGGCGGCCTACACCGGCCGCAGCCTCACCTTCTCGGACTCCGACGAGCCCGAGCGGGTGTCCGGCGAGGCGATCTCGGCCGAGCTCTTCCCGATGCTCGGCGTCAAGCCGGTTCTCGGCCAGAACTTCCGGCCGGAGGACGACCGCCCCGGCGCCGACGGAGCCATCCTGCTCAGCCACGAGCTGTGGCTGCGCCGCTTCGAGGGAGACCCGGCGATCGTCGGCAAGACGGTGATCGTGAACTCGCTCGGCTACACCGTGGCTGGCGTCATGCCGCCGGGTTTCGGCTTCCCGGAACGGGAGGCCGCCTGGATCCCCCTCGCGCCGCTGATGACCAAGGCAACCCGCCTCAGCCATGAGGTGGACGTCCTCGCCCGCCTCAAGCCCGGCGCCACCCTGGAGCAGGCGCAGTCCGAGGCGGCGGCCATCGGCGAGCGCCTCGCCCGGGAGCACGCCGACAGCAACGCCGGCTGGAGCTTCGCCGTCCGCACCCTGCGCGAGGAGTTCGCCAACGGCGACATGCAACTCATCCTGTTCACCATGATGGGGGCGGTGGTCTTCGTGCTGCTGATCGCCTGCGCCAACGTGGCGAACCTGTTGCTGGCGCGGGCCACGTCGCGCCATCGCGAGATGGCGGTGCGGGCGGCGATCGGCGCCGGCCGCGGCCGGATCGTCCGCCAGCTCCTCACCGAGAGCGTCCTGGTCGGCCTGCTCGGCGGCGCGCTCGGCGTGGTCTTCGGCTACTGGGGGATCCGCTGGATCTACGCCTCCATCCCGGCCGACAACCAGACCCCCTACTGGATGGTCTTCTCGATCGACTCCACCGTGCTCCTCTACACCCTGGGCATCGCGGTGGTCACCGGCCTCCTGTTCGGCCTCGCGCCGGCCCTCCAGGCCGCCAAGACCGACCTCAACGAGACCCTGAAGGACGGCGCCCGCGGGGCCGGCGGCGGCGCCCGCAATCGCCTCCGTAGCGGCCTGGTGGTGGCCGAGGTGGCGCTCTCCCTGGTCCTGCTGGTCGGCGCCTCGCTCTTCGTGCGCAGCTTCCTCAAGCTGCAGACCGCCGATCCCGGCTTCTCGACCGAAAACCTGATCGCCCTGCGCACCTTCCTGCCCGGCGACCGCTACGAAGACGACGCCGTGAAGACCCGCCGGGTCGAGGACCTCGCCCGCCGCGTCGCCGCCCTGCCCGGTGTCGAGCAGGTGATGGTGTCGAACTTCGTGCCGGCCGGCCGCGGCGGCAGCGACGGCCCGGTGGTGATCGACGGCCTGCCGGTCAAGCCCGGCGAAGAGGCGAGCGTCTTCTTCGCCGGGGTCACCTCGAAGCTGCTGCCGACCCTGGGCCTGTCGGTCCTCGCCGGGCGCGATCTCACCGAGCGCGAGGCCCTCACGATGTCCGGCTACGCCCTGGTCACCCCGGCCTTCGCCAAGAAGTTCTGGCCCGGCGAGGCGCCGGAGCGGGTGCTCGGCCGCCGCATCCAGATGAAGGAGAGGCCCGAGGCGGGCTGGCTCACCGTGGTCGGCCTGGCGCCCGACATCAAGGTCTACGGCGTGGACGAGAAAGACCCGGTCCCCAGCGTCTTCGTGCCCTACCCCTACGACCCGGCCCGCAACAACGGCCTGACCATCCGGACCACCGGAGATCCGGGCCAGGTGATCGCGGCGGTGCGGCGCGAGATCCGCGCCTCCGACGCCGAGCTGCCCGTCTTCGAGGTCGCCAGCCTGGAGCAGATGCGCCAGGACGACTTCTGGGAGTACCGCATGTTCGGCGGCATGTTCACCGTGTTCGGCGCCATCGCCCTGTTCCTCGCCTCGATCGGGGTCTACGGGGTGCTCTCCTACTCGGTCAGCCAGCGCTGGCGGGAGATCGGCATCCGCGTCGCCCTCGGCGCCCACCGCGCGGACATCCTCCGCCTGGTGGTGGGGCAGGGCCTGCGCCTGGCGTGCTTCGGCATCGGCTTCGGGCTGGCCGGAGCGTTCCTGGTCACGCGGGTGATCTCCAGCCTGCTGTTCGACGTCAGCCCGACCGATCCGGTGAGCTTCGGCCTGGTCTCGGCCCTGCTCGCCGGGGTCGCGATGTACGCCAGCTACCTCCCGGCCTCGCGGGCGGTCGGCGTCGATCCTCTGTCGGCCCTGCGGGCGGACTGAACCGCCGGACCGATCTCGCGGCGAAAGGGGGACCGGCGGGGTTGCGGGGTTGCGTCGGGCCCCCCTCCCGGGAGATTGTTCCGGCATGGCGACCTACGCGATCGGCGACATCCACGGCAGCTACGAGACCCTCCGCCGGCTGCTGACGCGGATCGAGTACGACCCGGCCTGCGACCGGCTCTGGCTGGTGGGGGACCTGGTCAACCGCGGCCCCCGCTCGCTCGCCGTGCTGCGCTGGGCGATCTCGCAGGGGGACCGCGTCGTCGCCGTCCTCGGCAACCACGA
>DATAHG010000082.1:0-28462 GCA_036263295.1 Thermoanaerobaculia bacterium
CCGCGCTTTTCCAGAGCCTCTCTTCGGAGCTCCAGGGGCCGGCTCCGGTCTACAAGGCCTGCGTCGCCAGCGCGGGGGGGTGTCAGTGCTCCGGCAGTTGCACCGGCGGCGGATGCTTCTGCAGCGCCGGCTCGTGCTGCGCGACGTGCTGCGCGGCCTACCGGTCTCAGTGCTGCTGACCCCGGCTCGCCGCAGACCCTCCATGTACCTTGAACTATGGAAGTGAAGCTCGGGCCGGCTGGCCCGGCAGGCAGTCAAACCTGGATCAAGGACAAAGGAGACTCTCGATGAAGAGACAGACTTGGCTCCGGATGGTGGTGGTTCTGGCGGTGCTGGCGGCGACTCTGGGGTTTGGCATGGCGCCGGTCCAGCAGGCGGGCGCGGCGGCTTGCTGTGAGACCTGTGACGCCGGGGAGCTGTCGTGCATCACCAACCCGTCGAGCACCGCGTGCAACGGCAACGCCGACTGCTGCTACAACATTTACAAGTCCTGTTACCGCTACTGCATCGTCTGCGGCGGCCCATATTGATGTGATCCGGGGGCGTCCGGTTGCCACGCCGCCGGACGCCTTTCGGAAACCCTCGGCCCGAGGGGGCCGTATGACAGAAAGAACTCACGAACCGCGCTCCGTGCTTTTCCCCAGGAGCGCCTGGAGATTCCTGTCATGCGGCGCATTCCGCTTCTCGCTTTTGCGTTTCTCGCTCTGCTCCCCCTGAGCGTCTCGGCCCTGGAGGTCCGCTTTCACCCTGGCGACGTGGTCTATCCCTATGAGGTTGATCCGGGCCGCGGCCTCTCGACGGTGGTCCTGCAGCAGATTGTCGTCTTGCAGGGCTCTACGGAGCCGGGACCGATCACGATCGAATCGCTGGAGATCCAGGCGCTCGGCGCGGGGCAGGTCCGCCAGATTCTGTTCGTGCCGGCGGCCGACCTCGACCGCGCCGCGGAGAAGCTGGCGAAGCTGTCCGCGGCCGGCCTGCTCAAGGCGTACGACTTCCAGCTCCAGACCAGCCGCTCGCTGGGCGAGGGGGTCCAGGTCGCCACCAGCCGCACGCTGGCGCCGGGGTCCGGGCTGATCGTGATGGGCCGCGCCCTGATGCTCTCCGGCGCCACCGATCAGATTCTTGTCGTCGCCCGTGGCAAGGACGCGCAGGGTCAGGCGGTCGAGGCGCGGTCCACGATCGCGGTCAAACCGTTTCAATCCGCCAATCCGTACCGCTTCCCCATCGAGGGGACGGTCTTCGTCGGCGCCGCGCCCACGCTGCACAGCCATCACCGCTGGGCGATCAATCAGGAGTTCGCGCTCGACCTCATCCTGCTCGGCGGCAACGGCCTTACGCACAAGGGGCAGGGCGCGCGGCTGGACGACTATTACGCCTATGGCCGGGACGTGCTTGCGGTGGCGCACGGCACGGTGGTGGAGTCGGCGTCGGACGCCGTCGAGGCGAACGACCGGCTGCGCCAGCCGGGCGAATCCCCCGACGCCTTTCTCCAGCGCACGATCGCGGCCCAGAACGAGCTTTTGGCGAAGAGCCCCAGGGCGCCGCTCGGCAATTACGTGGTGATCTGCCACGAGGGCAATGAGTGCTCGCTTTACGCTCATCTCAAGCAGGGAAGCGTCCGCGTGAAGACGGGCGACCGCGTCCAGCAGGGCCAGGTGATCGGCCAGCTCGGACATACCGGCAATACGACCGAGCCGCATCTCCACTTCCAGCTCATGAACGGTCCCGATCCCATGTACTCCCGCGGCTTGCCGATCGCGTTTCAGAATATCGAGGCGGACGAATCCGATCGCCAGATCCAGACCGGGTCGCTCGTGGTGACGAAATAGGCTGATAAGCTGTCTTCCATACGGAATTTCCGGGAGGCAGTCATGGCGAGAAGCGCGGCGAAGACGGTGGACGAATACTTGAACGAGCTGCCCGAGGAGCGCCGCCAGGTGGTCTCGGCGGTGCGCGAGGTGATCCTGCGGAACCTGCCGGAAGGGTACCGCGAGGAGATCAGCTTCGGGATGATCGGTTATGTCGTGCCGCTCGAGAGGTATCCGGTGACCTACAACGGCCAGCCGCTGGCCTATGCCGGGCTCGCCGCCCAGAAGAGCCACTACGCGGTTTATCTGACCGCCATCTACCAGGACGCGGAGCGCGAGGCCCGGCTGCGGGAGGACTTCGCGCAGGCCGGCAAGCGGCTCGACATGGGCAAGTCGTGCCTGCGCTTCCGGAAGCTGACGGATCTCCCGCTGGACGTGATCGGCCGCACGATCGCGAGCGTTCCGCCGGAGGCGTTCATCGCCTCGTATGAGGCGGTGAAGGTGAAATAGACCGGGTACAAAGGTGGTATCCTTGCTGCATATTTCGCGACGACAGTTACCGTGCGGTCATTCCGGCTGCCGGGGTCGCTTGAGTGCCTGGTACGGACCTCTTGCGAATCTGTTATTTCATCCAGAACCATCGGGCCGCGCCCCAGTTGGCGCGGCTGATCGGGACGTTGCGCCGTTTTCAGGCCGATGCGCTGATCCTCGTCGGACATGACGAGCTCGCCGGCCTGGCTTCGGCGGACGAGATCCGCCGCGCGGTGGAGGCGGATGTCTTCGCGTTGCGGGAGCCCGGCCAGCGCGGCTATTTCTCGCTGATCCAGCCGTATTTCGACGCGCTCGAATGGCTCGCCCGCCAGGACGCTTCCTATGACTGGATCGTCTATCTGTCGG
This sequence comes from Thermoanaerobaculia bacterium, assembly GCA_036263295.1. Lineage (GTDB taxonomy): Bacteria > Acidobacteriota > Thermoanaerobaculia > Multivoradales > UBA5704 > DATAHG01. The sequence goes on from DATAHG010000082.1 coordinate 2,706, forward strand.
GGCAGGATTATCCGGTCCAATCCCTGAAGCGATTCGAGGCGCGGCTCCTGGCGGGGGACGCCGACGGTTTCCTGCGGTTCTGGGAGGCCTGGAATCCGGACAATCCGTGGGGGCGGGCGAGTCAGGGGATCCACCGTTACGGTTATCAGTACCGCGATGCCCGCGGGTGGTCCCGCGAGGCGTTGCGCCTGCTGCGGTCGCTCAACGGGATCCAGAAGCGGATGCACGTGCATTTGACCTATGGGCCACGCATCGGCCGGCGGCGGCCGGCGCCGTTCGGCCCCGGTCTGGTCTGTTATGGCGGCCGGCAGTGGACGACGCTCAGCCGGGCCTGCGCCGAGCACGTCCTGGAGGAGTCCCGGGCCCGGCCGGATCTGATGGAGTGGTTCCGGTGCACGCTCTGCCCGGACGAGGCGGTCGTCCAGACTCTCCTTGCCAACGGCGCCCGCTTCCGGCTGGTGGACGACGACCTGCGCTATGTGGATTTCGCGGGCGAGCGCCGCGGCCACCCGCGGACGCTGACGGTCGCCGATCTGCCGGAGCTCACCCGGGGGCCGTACTATTTCGGGCGCAAGCTCGACCTGGAGACGGACCCGGAGCTGTTCGACCGGCTGGACTCCTGGATCGACGGTTCCGGCGACTGAGCCGGCCGCAGCCGGAAGCCGCGGGCCTGGCTGAAGCCGCGCAGGGCACCGGCGCCGTCCCTCATCTCGACCCACCAGAGGAACTCCCCACCGTAGAGCCGGTCCATGGACTGGATGAATTCCGCCGGCAGCGGCGCCCGCAGGGTCCCCGCCGGGGTCGGCTCCGGCGCGAGGTCGATCACGGTGGCGTTGCCGCGGGCGACCACGATCAGCCGGAAGCGCCCGCCGGGCTCCCGGCGCGCCGGGCGGATCTCGATCCACCAGGCTTCGGGGTTGGCGGGCAGGGCGGCGCCCGCGGCCGGATAAAGGACCTCCACGTCCGCGAAGCCGATCCCCTTGGTCACGATGGCCCGGCGGAGGGTCCGGGTTTCCGGATCCCAGCGGTAGATCCCGGCGCCGGGGCGGGCGGCGAGAAGGGGGAGGAGCTCGGGGCCGCGCAGGGGGGGCAACGGCAGGACCTCGATCGATTGCGGGACGAAGGGGGGATGGACGGAGTCCCAGACGCCGTAGTGGTAGACCTGCGCGACGGGGACGGACAGGCTGTTTTCCAGGAAGTAGGGGTAGCGGGTCAGGAAGAGGCGCGGCGGCGCGTTCGCGGCGGTGCCGAGGCGGACCAGCTCTCCCTGGATGCGCTGCGCGGTCTCCCCGGCGTCCCGGTAGACCGCCTGGTTGTCGACGAGGAGCCGGCCCCAGGTGCCGACGAACGCCCCGAACGCCAACCAGGAGAGGAGGTGGAGCCGGCGCGGCAGGAGGGCCGTGAGCGCCTGAAACGTGACCCCGAAAAGGAGGACGACGCCGATCACGGCGAGATACCAGTAGCGCCCGTTGCCCGGCACCGCGGGGCGGAAGGCGAAGGGGACCTGGTTGAGGAGGATCCAGGCCCAGGCGAGGAGCCAGACGCGCAGAAGGCCCGGGCCGAGCCGGCGGCGGGCGAGGAGCAGGAGCGCGAGCGGCAACCCGACGATCAGCAGGGTCCAGAGGGCGGCCTCGCCGGGGCCGGGCCAGCGACCGTAGGACGGGACGTGGAGCTTGACGATCGAGGTGGCGAGGTCGGCGCTCCACGGCCGCCAGTGCGAGGCGAGCGAGCGGAGCTGGGTGCTGTACTCCTCGTAGCCGCCGACGAAGACGCCGAAGATCGCGCGCCGGAGCAGGAAGTAGAGCCCCAGGACGCCGAAGAACGGCAGGTAGCCCGGGACGCGGGCGAGCTGGCGGCGCGGGCCTGGCCGGAGGTGATCGTAGGCGGCGAGCAGGGCGGGGAGCACGGCGGCGGCCTCGTAGGAGCCCAGGGCGGCGAGGAAGCCGGCGAGAGAGAGGGTCCACCAGGCGGTGCCGTGGCCGGTGGTGTCGTCCCGGAATCGCTGGTAGGCCAGGAAGGCGGTGAGCAGGAAGAAGGCGCCGAAGATCGTGGCGAAGCTGGCGCTGAAGAGGACGGCGTTGGGGTGGAGCGGGTAGATCGCGAAGAGAAAGGCGGCGATTTCGGCACCGCCCCCCCTCCTGTCCTCCCCCCGGTCCCGACCCTCCCCCTCCCCGGGGGGAGGGACGCTTCGGCTCACCTTGATTCGCCGCGCGATCCAGAAAACCAGCACCGTATTGGCCGCATGCACCAGGACATGGGTCAGGTTGTAGCCGAACGGGTGGGCGCCGAAGGCGGCGACCTCCAGGGCGTAGAGGAGGGTCGAGAGCGGCCGGTAGAACTTGACCACGCTGATGCCGAGCCAGGGGCCGGCCCAGGCGGCCCACCCCTCGGTCCACGGGGGGTGCTCAGCGAGGTAGCGGATCAGCAGGAAGTCTTCGCTGGTGAACGGCCGGCGGAGGGAGGGGGCGTAGGCGCCGAGGACCACCGCCGTCAGCAGCAGCAGGAAGGTGGCACGGCGGAGGGCACGGCCGAGGAGGTCGCGCCGGTCACCCCCGGGCATGGCGGTGGGCCTCCTCGATCGCCCAGCGCACGCCGGCTTCGAGAGCCACGGCGACGCGCTCGGGGGCAAAGCGCCGGCTCTCGCGCAGACCGGCCTGTCGGGCGCGGCGCCAGGTGCGGGGCCGGGTCAGCAGCTCGCGGGCGGCGGCGGCGAAGGCGTCCACGTCCCCGACCGGGACGAGCGGGATCTTGCCGGCGCGGCCGGAGTCCCCGGCGATGTATTCGGTCGAGGGGATGCGCGACGACACGGCCGGCACTCCGGAGACCATGGCTTCCAGGAGCGGCAGCCCGAACCCCTCGGCCGGATGGGAGGGGAAGAGCAGGAGGTCGCAGTCGCGCAGGGCGGCCGCCATCTCGGCCGGGGGCACGGAGAGGAGATAGCGCTCCGGCTCGAGGAGGCGGCGCTCCGCGTCGGAGAGCGGCAGGATCGAGGCGCGCAGCAGGCGGGCCGGGATGCCGGTCTGGCGCAGCCGGTGGACGGCCTGCAGGGCGGTGGGGATCCCTTTCACCTCGGATTCGAAGATGCCGGGCACGGCGATCCAGGGATCTTTCTTGCGCGGCCCCCAGCGCGTGGCCGGCCAGAAGGTCGGGTCGGTGGGGGGCGGGACGACTTGGCTGGCGCGGCCGAACCGATCATACAAGAAGCGGCCGAGACCGGGATTGACGGTAAGCGTGGGCAGGCGCTCGGCGTAGGCCGCCTCGATCTGGGGGAGCTGGGGGGCGAGGTGCGGCAGGCCCCCTTCGTAGCCCTGGCAGAAGTGGGCGAGCGGGCCGTCCACGAGCTGCCGGGCGAGGGCGAGGGTGGTCCAGAAGGTGCCGATCACGAGGTCCTGCCGCGGGATCTGGAGCGGCCCGGAGGTGTAGTCGTGGTAGGGCAGGCGCTCCCCCAGCCAGTCCGGATCGGGGCCTTCCCCGAGCAGGAGGACCTGGATCCCCTGCTTCCAGAGAAGATGGGCGTGCTGGAAGACGACCTTGATCCCGCCGGAGAGCTCGGGGCGCGGCAGCACGTAGGTGATCCGCACCGTCAGCCCTCCTTCCCCACTGCCTCGGACACTCCGACTGCCAGCACCCGGCGGGCCAGCTCGCGGCCGGCGGCGTCGGAGACCTGGAGGCGCCAGTGCCCGGACGGCAGACGCTCGTCCACCTCGGCCGGCAGGCGCCAGGGACGGTCCGGCGGGGCGGCCAGCCGTTCGGCGGCGGCCGGGAAGCCGCCCGGGTTGGGCGAGACCTCGATCCACAGGGGGTACGGGGCGCCGCGGAAGGGGGGAGCGGAGAGATCCAGCTCGCGGACGGGCTCCGGCTCGGACGGCGGCGCTTCCCGGGGAGCGGGGAGGCGGCGGGCGGTCCCCTCCAGGGCGGCGGTGAAGGCGGCGCCGTAGTGCTTGCGCCGGAAGCGGTGGGCCGACTGCTCGAACCAGGCCTGGGCGCGCGGCTCGGCCGCGGAGCTCTGGGCGTGGAGGTGGACGGCCTCGGCGCGCGGCACGTAGCGTCCGGGCAGGCCGAGAGCGGCGGCGCGCAGCAGCCAGTCGGTCTCCTCGAAGTAGAGGCGGAACTCTTCGTCGAAGGGGCCGACGCGCTCGAAGGTCTCGCGCCGGAAGGCGAGCAGGCTGCCGCTCAGGGCATGGCTCGGCAGCGGCTCGCAGGCCTCCCAGTGCTGGCGGGCGTGGCGCCGCCAGCGGGCGCGGGCGATCTCCGCCCACCTCTCCCCCTGGCCGGCCAGGAAGGCGAGCGATTCGTCGCGCCGGGTGCGCCGCTCGGTGGGCGGCAGGAGCATCCGCCGGCCGCGGTCCCAGTAGGACTGCGGCCCGGCCACGGCGGCGCCGCCGCGCAGGGCGTCGAGCAGGGCCGGGACGCAGCCGGGGAGCACCAGGACGTCGGGGTTGAGGAGCAGGATGGCGTCCGCCCGCGAGCGCCGTACTCCCAGGTTGGCGGCCCCGGCATAGCCGAGGTTGGCGCCGGGGTCGATCCGCTCGACCGGCAGGCTCTCAAGACAGGCGCGGCCGGCTTCGTCGCTGCCGTTGTCCACCAGGAGCCACTCGGCGTCGATCCCCGCGGCGCCCGGGCTGGCCAGATCCGCGCGCAGGGCCTCGACGGCCGCCGCCGCGAGGTCCGGCGTGTGGTAGTGGACCAGGATCACCGCGAGGCGCATGGGCGCCCGGCTCCCTCAGGCCGGCCGGGTGAGGGCGAAGGTGCAGCCGCGGCACATGAAATCCGCGGGGGCCTCTTCGAGGCCGTAGGCCCAGCGCCGCATCAGGGCGAGGGCCGGACCGGTCAGGACCTCTTCGACGCTCTGGCGGGTGAGGTCGCCGACCACGTACTTCTCGTCGTAGTCCTCGCAGCACAGCACGCACTTGGCCTGGGGGGTGATGTGGAGATGCTGGAGGGGGCGCGACCCCACGTTGTCGCAGCCGCAGAGGCGCTGGTGCGGGGTGGCCGGCTTCATGCCGATCTGCAGGTAGCCGGCGCGGTCCATCACCTCGAAGTACTTGACCGTGAAGCGGCTCCCTTCAAAGCGGCGGGTGATCTCTTCGAAGTCGCGCTTGTGGTCGTCGTTGCCGGTGCCGAGCACGACCATGTCCATCTGCTCGGCGAGCGGCTTGTCCTTGGCGTAGTCGAGGTGGCGCAGGACGATGGGGAGCTGGTCCTTGCCGCGATCGCGCTGGTAGCGCTCGCGGTCCAGCGTCGAGATATTGATCGAGAGGAAGCGCAGGCCCCCCATCTCGACCAGGGCGTCGACGCGGTCCGGCGTGAGGCCCGTGCCGTTGGTCAGCACGGCGGGGGGCAGGCCGGCTCCGCGGATCGCCCGCACCTGGTCCACGAAGCGCCGGTCGGCGGTGGGCTCGTTGTAGTTGATCATGAAGACCGCTTCGAGGGTGTCGCGGTAGGCCCCGAGCTCGCCCACGATGCGCTCATAGAGCTCGGTCGGCATGAAGTAGTCCTCGCGCGGCGCGATCGAGACCGGGCAGAAGTAGCAGGACTGGTTGCAGACCGTGTGGGCTTCGAGCGAGACGTACTTGAGGAGGTGCTCGCGGCCCGGCTCGACGTCGTCCGATTGCAGCCAGCCGGCCTCGGCGAGGAGGTCGCGGTCGGCCGCGGCGAGGCCGGTCACGTCCATCCCCCCCAGGGTCTGGCGCAGGCTGTCGTAGCCCGGCTCGCCGGCCTGGAGCAGGCGGTCGGTGAGCGGGTTGTAGACCCGGTCCGGCCCGAGATGGAGGAAGGGGTTGATCCGCAGCCGCGGGCGCCCCGGGCGGGCGGGCTGCTCCCGGCCGGCGAGGCCGTTCATCAGGGCGGTGAGGGTCTGGTCGGTGATCTCTCTCATCGGGTTCTCATCTGGTCTCATCTGGCTGGGGGCGGTCAGGCCCTCGTCCCCCATCGGCGGGCGGCCTCGCCGCGCGGGTCCGCGGTCCGCCTCTCTTGTACGGCATAGTCGGCCCCGGCGTCGATCTCCCAGGTATGAGGGGTGTCGAGCAGGCCGAAGGCGTAGGCCGGGCTCTCCACCTGGAAGGCCGGCTGGATCAGGCGTTGGTCGTAGACGTGCAGCCCCTCTTCGTCGAGCAGGAAGAGGTAGAGCGCGAACTTCCCCTTGACCAGCGGCAGCTCGGGGATGCGCAGGCGGGCCGTGTAGCGGCGCCGGCCGGTCTGGGGGGGCATGCCGTCGAGGTGGGTGGCGAAGGAGAAGATCTCGACGCCGTCCACCCGGTTGATGCCGACTCCGAGGTGGAAGACGGTGGCGGGGTCGCGCGCCTCCCACTCGACTTCCAGCAGGAACGGCTCGCCGGGACGGCAGAGCGGCAGTCCAGCGGCGCCGCCGGCACCGGTCTCGGCGAGGACGCGGCCGTCGAGGATCCGGGCCGGCCATCCGCTGGAGACGGAGGCTGGCACGGCGGGCGCCTCGGGCGCGGCGGTCCCAGGGGCCGCCGGCATCTCCGGCACGGTCTTGGTCAGCAGGTAGTTCTCGTACTCGCGGATGACTTCCAGCACCGGGCCGAGCGCTTCGGCCTTGCCCTGGCGCATCCAGAGGGCGCGCTGGCAGAAGGCCGAGACGTAGTACATGGCGTGGGAGCAGAACAGCAGGGTGCCGCCGCCTTCGACGAACTGGAGGAGGCGGTCCATGCACTTTTTCTGGAAGTAGCCGTCGCCGACCGACAGGGCCTCGTCGATGATCAGGACGTCGGGCTCCACCTGGGTGGCGATCGAGAAGCCGAGCCGCATAGACATGCCGGTCGAGTAGGTCTTGACCGGCCGGTCGATGAAGTCCCCGAGCTCGCTGAAGGCGAGGATGTGGGGCATCTTCTCGCGGACCTCTTCTTCCGACAGCCCGAGCATGGCGGCGTTCAGGACGACGTTCTGCCGCCCGGTGAATTCCGGATGGAACCCGGAGCCGAGCTCCAGGATCGAGGCGACCTTGCCGGAGACCTGGAGCTCGCCGGAGGTCGGCGCGGTGATCCCGGCGAGCATCTTGAGGAGGGTGCTCTTGCCGGCGCCGTTCTCGCCGATCAGGGCGAGCCCCTCGCCGTGGGCGAGGTCGAAGCTCACGTCCCGGACGGCGTGGAACTCGCGGTGGGCGGGGCGGCGCAGGATCAGCTCGCGGAACCGGTCCCAGGGCCGGGAGTAGACCCGGTACGCCTTGGTCAGGTCGCGGGCGGTGATCGCTGGCGTTGTCGCCGTGGCTGGCATCGCCGGAGTGGCCGGTGCCGCCTGGAAGGAGGGCTCTCTCATCTCGCGTCGATTGTAAGGCCCCGGAATGGGAAATCGGGTGGCAGCCGGACCAGCTCGAAGAGCACGGCCACCAGCTCCCGGTTCTCCCCCGCCCGGTTCGGGTTGTAGAGCTCCCAGACGGTGCGCCCGGCCGGGGTGACCTCGAAGGCCCGCCCGTTTTCGGATTCGGTGATCAGGGTGTTGCCGTTCGGCAGCCGCTGGCAGGAGCCCAGCGTCCTCGAAGAGAAGTCACCGCCGGCGCCGCTGTATTCCCATACGGTTTTGCCGGTCGAAGGGTCTATCTCCAGCACCCGCGAGCGGTCGCGGCCGGCGCCGGTGTTGTCGAAGAGCAGGATGTCGCCGTTGGCGAGCCGGGTGGGCTGGTGTTGCCGGCGCCAGGGGCCGGTGCGCGCCCAGACGATGGTCTGGCTCGCCGGATCGAGCACGGCGATGGCGTCGAGCTTGAGGACGGAGATCAGGAGGTTGCCCGGGCGGAAGGCGGGATCGCGCTCCCCGCCGGGATCGCGGCCTGCGGCGCTGTCATCCAGGACCTCCAGGGTGTTGGTGTGAAAGACGTCTCCCTCGCGCGGCATCCGGCTCATCAGCCCGGCGTAGGGGGAGTGCTCGAAGGCCTGGAGGATCGAGATGCGGCGCAGGACCTTGCCGTCCGGCGACAGGACGGTCACGAAGTCCTCCAGGATCCCTTCTTTCGGATTGATCCGCGGCAGGACCTTCCCCTCGCGGTCGAGGATCCAGATCTCGCCGTTCTCCTGGACGGACAGGTCGTGGTGGAAGCCGCCGCGCCGCGACCAGAGCACCCGGGAGCGGGCGTCGAGCTTGACCACCCCGAGCCCCTCGTAGATGCCGATCAGGTCGCCGTTCGGGAAGAGCCAGGCGCGGCGCCAGTACTCCAGCTTCGCCATCTCAGGATCTTTAGCCAGCTCAGGAAAAAGCCGCCGCAGGGGGTAGCGCCAGCGGTGGAGCACCTTCCCCTGCATGTCGGCCAGCACCGCCTCGGCGGCGTGGCCGGACAGGTAGAAGTTGAGCCCCTGGAAGGTGGCGGCGCGGTCGTGCTCGATGACCAGAGGGCGATCCTGGGCGGGCCGGTACCCTTGCAGATAGGGCAGCGCCTTGACGTCGGCCGGCCGCTCGGAGGAATCAGAAGTGGACGGGGGGACGGGGCCGGAGCGCGCCCGCCGCCATTTTCCCTGGGAAGGGTCGGCTTGCGAAGCGGCCGGCACCTCGCTCCGGCTTGTGTCGTCTGGCCGCGCCTCCGGCTCCGGAGCACGGCAACCCAGAAAAAGGCCGAGGGTCAGCAACAAAAGGGCCGCCGGGGTGAACCGGCGGCCCTGATGGTCCCGTCTGGGGAGGGGGAGTCGCTTCAGCGCTTCTCGCCCTTGATGTAGGCCGGGTCGCTGGACGCGTTGCTGATCACCTGGGCGGCGCTCAGCATCTTGCCACTCTTGACCTTGACCTCGACGGTGAACCCGCCGGCGGCTCCCGCGGCCGGCAGGCTGTGCTGGCTCGGGCTGACCTGGCGCATGCGGCCGCCAGCCAGGTTGACGTTATCCATGCGGCCGAGGACGGAGCCGTCGAGCGCGCGATAGATGACGTCGAAGTTGGCGTTGGCCGTGCCCGGGTTGAAGAGCCAGAGCGTGGTGCGGTTCTGGGCGTCCTGCCGCAGGCCGACCAGGTAGCTCCCCTGGCCCGCGCCGGCGGCGTCGGCATCGGAGAGCGCCGCCATCGACTGGCCGAAGCGCTTCGCCGGACGGCTGTTCTCGTAGCTCTCGCCCTGGACGATCGGGAAGACGCTGTTGGGCGAATCGCTCTCGATCGACAGCACGCCGACTCCGTCGTTGATGCTCCACTGCGAGCCGATCACGTTGGCGAGGCGCTGGGTCTCACCCGGCTGCAGGGTCAGGTGCAGAGCCGTGGTCGGCACGCTCGTGGCACCGGTGCCCACCCGGGTGAACCGGAGGTCGGTGAGGACCACCTGGCTGGACGTGTTGGTGAGGACCACGTCGGTCTGCCAGTTGCTGTTGTTGATGCCCTTCGAGCTGAGAGCGCCCACCAGGTAGGCCTTGCGGTTGCTCGACGAGCCGACGCCCACGAAGGACGGGTCGTCCGAGGCGATCCGCAGGTTGGCGGCGTACGGGTAGAGCTGCACGCCGTCCTGGTTGGAGATCTCGATCCGGTAGTCGTCCTCGTCGGTCACGCCGAACAGGTCGCGGATCTCCTTGACCTGGAACTGGCGCTGGCCGTAGCGCGACAGGGTGAACTCCTTGGGCTGGCCGATGGCCTGGCCGAGGTGGTCGAAGAAGCGCAGCTTGTAGGTCGAGGAAGCCTCGGTCGGGTTGCTGACGCCGAAGTAGGCCAGGCGGTCGGTGTTGTCGTTGAGGCCCACCAGGTGCTGGACCTGCGGCGTCGCCGCCTTGGTCGAGGCACCGGTCGCGGCGCGGCTCATGGACAGGCCGGGGATGGTCTGGCCGAAGCGCGAGCCGTCCTCCTGGATGGTGCTGTTGAAGGAGGTGATGACCGGCTCGACCGTCCCCTCGACGGAGACCGTGATGAAGCCGGCGACGTTCTCCCGGTTGAACAGCTCGCGCAGGGCGTCCGCCACGAACAGGGTGGCGCCGGGCTGGATCTTCTTGGTCACCCGCGGCGGGTTGGCCTCGGGCGTGCCGCGCTTGCGGAACTCGATCGTCACGTCCATGGCGGACGCGCCGGGGTTGTTGATGTAGAGGTCGCTCGCCTGGTCGAGGGCGCCGCGGGTCTGGGCGATCCAGGGCAGCACCACCGACTTGAGGCCCGGCGGGTTCGGATTCGGATTGCCGCTGCCGGCGCTGATGATGAAGGTCCGGCTCTGGGTGGAGGTCAGGCCGTCCTTGATGACGGTGAGGGTGACCTGGTACTCGCCCTGCGCCCAGGTATGGGTCACCGAGCGGCCCGTGCCGGTCGTGTTGTCGCCGAAGCTCCACGTGTAGGTGGTGGCGCTGGCTTCATTGGCGGTCAGGGTCACCGTGGTGCCGGCCGTGGCCTGGCACTGGTTGAACCCGAACTGGTTGAGGCAGCTCGCGTTGGCCGGCGTGAAGTCGGCGCTCGGCGGATTCGTGCCGCCGCCGCCACCACCGCCACCGCCGGTCCCGACGATCACCGCCTTGGTGGTCTCCGCGGCGCAGACTCCGAAGAAGCAGTTGGAGCCGGTTCCGGGCTTGGTGACCGTCAGGCGGACCAGGTAGGTGCCGGCCTGGGCGTAGGTGTGCGAGGCCGTCTGACCGGTGGCCGTGGTGTTGTCGCCGAAGCTCCAGGCGAACTCGGCCGGCGAGCCGGTCGAGCTGGCGCCGTTGAAGCTGACGGCCTGGCCCGGGGTCGGAGCGGCCGGCGTGAAGGTGAAGTTGGCTCCGAGCGTGCCACCACCGCCGCCGCCGCCACCGCCACCGCCGCCGGGCGCATTCACGACGACGCCGGCGCTGCCGGAAGCCGTGCCGCAGCCCGAGTTCGTGGCCGTGACCGTCTTCGCGCCGTTGGTGGTCCAGCTCACGCCGATCACCGACGAGGCGCCGCCCGAGGCGGTGCCGCCGCTGGTGCTCCAGCTCCAGCCGTTGGTGCTCGCCGTGCAACCGGAAGCCGTCGCCGAGCAGTTCGTGGTCGCGCCGACGTCGACCGAGGTCGGGGTGCAGCTCACGCTGATGCTGGTACCGCCGCCGCCGCCACCACCCCCGCCGCCCGTCGAGGTGCCGACGGTGATGACGCGGTGGGTCGCGGTCGCCTCTTCGTTGCCGCCACGCCGCACCCGCATCTGCGGCGAGAAGTCGCCCGCCGTGGTGTAGGTGTGGACGATGGTGCGCTGGCCGCCGCTCACCGTGAAGGCGGCGGAGGTCAGGCCGAGCTGGTCGGTGGTGTCGGTGAAGTCGCCGTCACCGTTCCAGTCGAAGTCCCACAGCTCGGCGCCGGTGGAGCTGTCGATGAAGGTGATCGCCTGGTTGGTGTTGACCACGCAGCCGAAGCCGCTGCAGAAAATCCCGCTCGCCTGGAAGGCGGCGGCCAGCGGCGTCACCTGGGTGATGTTGATCGACAGCGTGCCGCTCTCGCGCTCGCCCTCGACGCAGTTGCGGATCTTCACCTTGACCGTCTTCTGGCCGGTCGTGGTGTAGGAGTGGGTCGGGTTCGGACCGGCCACCGGATCGTTGATCCAGCCGCTGGTCGTGCCGTCGCCGAAGTCCCAGTTCCACTCGGTGGCGCCGGGGGTGTTGGCGAGGTGGAACTGCACCGTGCCCGAGGTGAAGGTCTCGTTGGACGGCGTGAAGGCGCCGCCGGTCGGCAGAGCCGCCAGCGCGCCCAGATTCACGGTCGCCGACTTCGTGGTGCTGCCCACGCCGTTGGTGACGGTGATCGTCGCCGTGTAGGAGCCGGGGAGGATGCCCACCGTGCTCCAGGTCAGCGAGCTCGCGGTGTTGTTGCCCACCGGCACCGGCAGGTTGGTCGCGTCGCTCTTGACCTGCCAGCCGAAGCCGAGGGTCGGCCGGCCGGTCACGCCGTTGGCGGTGAAGGTCACCGGCTGGCAGACGATCGGGCTGGCCGGCGACACCGTGACGCCGCCGACGGCGGGGGCCGGGTCGAGGACCGTGACGGACTTCGTGCGGCTGCCGCTGCCGATCCCGTTGGCGGCGGACAGGGTCACCGAGGCGGTCCCGACCTGGGAGAAGGTGATGCCGGCCGGGTTCTGCACCGCCGCGATCGACGGGCTGGCGGTGTTGCCGAACGACCAGCTCCAACTCGTGGGAGCGCCGCTCGAGCGGTCGGAGAAGTTGACCGAGGTGCCCGCGTAGACCTCCAGCGGGCTGAACTCGAAGTCCACCGCCGGCGGCGAGCCGCCGGTGCGCTTGTGGATGTCCATCACCGCCAGACCGGCGCGGTAGAAGAAGTCGCCGTTGAACATGCCCGTGCGGGGCATGAGCAGGTTGAAGCCGGTCGGGTTGCCCCGGTAGTACCAGCCCCAGTAGCCGGTCTCGACACCGTTGATGAGGCGGGCCGGCGGGGTGATGTCGTGCGGCGCCGACGGGCTGCTCACGTCCATCAGCCACTCGCGCTGGGAGCTGCCGGTGCAGCGGTTGTCCGAGCCGAAGTAGAGGAACGGGACGCCATTGCTGCGCGACGCGGTCACGAAGAAGTTGACCGAGCCGGTGTCCATGTTCTGCGCCCAGATCGGCGTCATCGCGCCGCAGGAGCCGCTGGTGATGCAGGTCACGTCATAGATCTGGCCCTGGGTCGAGGTGCGCAGGCCGAGGAAATACTTCGAGCCCTGCTTCCACATCGCCTGGCCGAAAACGAACTGGGTGTTGATGCCCCACAGCTTGAGATCGGGCGCCGACGGATTCGTGACGTCATAGATCTGGAAGCCGCGGTCGCCGGTGCGGCCGGAGGCGCCGAAGCTCACCGCGACGAAGTTGTCGACGCCGCTCACGTACTTGGCGTCCGTGCGGGTGCCGACGCGGCCCAGGAAGACGCCCGGGCAATTGGTCGAGGCGCCGGAGGTCGGCGTGCCCTCGAGGCAGCGGTTCTGCTGCCGCGCCAAGGTCATGTTGTAGGCCAGCAGGCCGGCGCTGGTCGCCGCGAAGGCGTACTGGTTGTTGTTGATGTTCGCGGCGTAGACGTCGAAGCCGTCCTTGAGATTGCTCTGGTACGCCACCCGCGGCTGGCTCTTGGCGGTGGTGTCGAAGACCACCAGACCGATGCCGCCGACGCCGACCAGGGCGGCGCCGTTGTCCGAGCCGTCCGGCACGTCGATGTCCTGGATGGGCCACTTGATCTCGGCGCTGTCGGTCCAGACCGGCAGCAGGTTGCCGGCGCCGCTGTCCTTGGCCTGCGAGAGCAGCTTGGGCACCGCCGGGTTCGTGGCGATGTCCCAGATCTGGATGCCGTGCGAAAGTGCGGTAAAGAGGAAGCCGTTCGAGACGTCGAGGCCGAAATACCAGTTCTTCTGGCTGTATTGCTGCCGGAACTCGTCGAAGTCGGTGGCGTCGCGGTCCGACGGAATGGTGGCCTCGGCGGGCTGGAGGTCACCCCAGAGGGTGCTCGGAACCGGCTTGGCCGGAGTGGCGCAGGCCGCGCGGCCGCAGCCGCCGCGGTCACAGGTCTGAGCCCAGGCCTGGGGCGCCAGAAGGGAGCTCGCCATCAGGAAGCAGAGAACAAGGAGAGCGATCGAGGAAGAACGGGGGCGAGGCCTTGCGGTCATCGGAGTCAACTCCTCCTACAGCCGTTGAAGCGTGACAACCGAGGAAAATGGCCGCCCGCCGGCGACACATCAGCATTTCCCTCAGAAGCCAAATAGCACTTTCCGCATAGAGCAGATCCATGAGTCCTCGCAGACAGCGGCCCTGCGGGGGCTCGGAGCAACAGATGGGATCGGCTCTTCCAGTTTGGTCCTCGCGGTGTCTGAGATCCTGGGGATCCAGGCGCGGGGATCACACTGCAGGAGTCGAGCTCCAGGGCGTTTCGGGTACAGCGCAGAAGAAAAGAGGTGGGCCCGGCGAACCGGACCCACCTCGAGACTGCGACGTTAGTCGCCGGGGGTGAAGTGGAGCGCGTTGCAGGCGTCGTCCAGCTGGATGGCGTCGAAGCCAACGCTGAAGCGACCGTCCGCGTCCATCACCACGGTGACCCAGGCCTGCGCAGCCGCCGGATCTTCCGGCGGATTGTTGCCGGCCGCGGCAACCGTCGTGTTCAGGTTGAGGTAGAGCCAGCCGAAGTCGAACGGCACCGGCAGAGCCGAGCTGTCGACCGCGGTGCGCTGCGCCTCAGCCGGGAACGGCGTGAGGGTCTGGCCCGGGGGCTGCGGGGAGATCGGGAACGTCGTCGGGACGTCCGGGTTCTCCTCTTCGTCGAAGATCACGAGACCTTCCTCACCGAGCGGGTACCAGGTCGGGCGGGTGCCCAGAACGGCCGGGCAGGTGAAGGCGCCCTGGTTGACCTTGGAGTCACGCCAGACGAGCAGGTCGGTACCGCCGGTGAACACGCCACCATTGATGAAGCGGGCGGCGAAGTTCGTGGAGAGCGGCTCGCGGTTGTCGATGGCCGTCCAGGCAACGTAGCGGCCATAGAAGGTGTACTCACCGGCGACCGAGGTCTCCGGGTTGGTGGCGTCAGCTTCGATGTGGACCAGCGTCTCGCCCTGGGCGAAGTTCTGGCCGGAGTTGACGTAGAAGTAGTCACCCCAGAGCACGTTCTGGTTGGTGACGTCGCCCGTGCCACCGGCCGCGAAGTAGCCGGCGTCACCGGGGAAGCGCAGGGTGCAGTTGTTGACCGTGTCAACGGTGACGTAGCCGCGAGCGAGACGATCGTTCAGGGCACGGCCGGCGCAACGGTTGCCGAGGACGGCCGAGGACTGGCCGGTCAGCGAGTTCTGCAGGTGCGTGATGAAGGTCGACGGCAGGGTCGGCGGGGGCAGCTGGCCCTGGCAGGACGCGAAGTTGATGTCCTGCGAGAAGTCGCCGTGCGGGCTGATCGTGTCCTGCGGGTCCTGACCGGCGGACGCGGTCCGCGGCAGGGTGCCGTTCACGAGGATGTCGCGCAGGTTGATCGTCTGCACGTCATAGCCCGTCAGGTAGATGTTGAAGTCGAGGACGGGCACCGAAAGGTCGGACCAGACCACGACGTGGGCCAGGATGGCCGTCGCCGAAGCGTTGTTCACGGAGAACAGGGTCTGGACCCCGTTCGCGTTGTCCAGGTCGACCTCGAAGTACGGCAGCAGCAGCGTGGCCGCCGGCACGTCGTCGACCGTGCAGATGTCTGCGATGGCCTGGCCACCGAGGGCCAGCAGGCCCAGCAGAGCGAGGCACAGTACGGTTCTCTTCATTTCAGACAATCTCCTAGGGTTGGTTTTGAAGGCTGACCAAGTTAAACCATCTAAAGCTCAAACTCTTTTTAGGAGCTCTCCTCTTACCGAGGGGGAAACATCACCTCCTGTTAAAAAATGTAAAGTGCCACGAACTCTACAGCATCTGAGGCTCGTTGTCAGCCTCCAAGCCTCAGATGACGGTCTCGAATTTTTGCCGTCCTTGGGTGCAGACCAGGGGGCCGGCATGGGCTACCCCGGTCCCTCCGTCTGTTTTATGCTTCTGCACTATAAGGACCTCTCCACGGCCTGTCAAGGGTTTTTCGTCGAGACAGACCGCGATTCTCCGACTTTTTCCACATCCCAGGCCCGCAGCGACCCCGCCGAGGGGCAACGCTGGGGGGCGAACATGGCCGAAGCCTCCCCCGCGAAGCCTTCGACGATCTCGTCGTCGCCGTCGCCGTTCAGGTCGCCGAGCTGCACGTGATACCCGCGGCAGCCGCCGGCGACCGCCGGGAAGGTGACCTGGTCGCGCGTGAAGAAGCCCTTGCCGTCTCCCAGGTAGGCCTGGGTCCGGCCGTCGTCGGTCACCGCCACCAGGTCGATCTGCTTGTCGCCGTCGAGATCGCCGGCCGCCAGGCCGCTCACCCCGTTGCGGCCGGGCTCGACCATCAGCACCCGGCGCTCCCAGCGGTCGCTGGAGCGCGAGTAGAGGATGTCGATGCCCGAGCGCCAGGTCGACAGCTCGAAGCTGATGTAGCCGATCGCCAGGTCGTCGCGGCCGTCGTGGTTGAAGTCGCCCGCCGCCACCGACCGCACGTAGGAGCTCGGCCGGACGCCCTCGATGTCGGAGGGAGCCCAGCTCCCGTCGCTGCGGGAGTAGTTGACCAGGCTCTTGAGGCCCATCACGTTGGTGCCGGTCGCGAAGTCGAGGCGGCGGTCGCCGTTGAAGTCGCCCGTCACCACCTCGTCGCCGAAGACCTGGCCGCCGCCGGTGCCCTGGTCCTGCCGCTTCCAGGAGCCGTCGCCCTGGTTGAGGTAGATCACCGCGCCGTAGGACTGGCCGCCGCCCGGCGGGCTCCCCTCGTTGCGCGCGGCCGAAACGTTGAGCCGCGGGCCCTCGCCGAGGGCCAGGAGGTCCGGCTTGCCGTCCAGGTTCCAGTCGATCACGGCGATGGCGCGCGAGGAGAAGCCGCTGCCGTCGGCGCCCTTCTGGCCGGGCACCCCGAAGTCGAGCCCCTTGCTCCAGTCGGTGAACTTGCCCTTGCCGTCGCCGACCAGGACGGCGAAGCCGCGCAGGTGCATGCCGAGGGCCATGTCGAGATGGCCGTCGCCGTTGAAGTCGGCGACCGCGGCGTCGCCGTAGTCGAAGGCCAGCCGGGGATAGGTGGCCTCGCTCCAGCGCCGCCAGTTGCCCTTGCCGTCGCCCAGGAAGACCACGGGGTTCGCCAGGCTCTTGCGGGCCGGGCTGTGCACGATGTCGAGGTGGCCGTCGCCATTGATGTCGGCGAGGTCGAAGCCGTTGCGCCACTGCCCGTCTTCGGGCAGCCCCTTGCTGAAGGGCACCGCCTTGAGGCGGTTGCTCTCCTGCGAATCGACCCGGTAGGTGTCCTCGACCAGGTTGATCTCATCCTGGGTCGGCTGGGCGTTGGCCACCGGACCCTGGGCGGCGGGATCGACCTTATAGACCTTGTAATAGAAGAAGTGGTCGTCCTCCTTGGCCACCTCGATCGGGATGCCCCAGCGGGTGCGGACGGTCTTCTCGTCGAGACGCCGGTAGGTGCCCTCCTGCTTCTCGAGCTTCTCCAGGAAGTACTGCTGGCCGTTCTCGTCGGTCAGCCACTTGCCGTCCGGCGGCCCGGGCTGCGGCGGCCGGTTGACCGGCGCCCCGGCCGCGGTGGCGGGCGCCTTCTCCAGGGAGCTCGGATCGTCTTCCGGCGTGGCCGCCGGAGCCGCCGGCTTGGCGGGTGCCGTCTTGGCACTCGGCGCCGTCTTTCCCGTCGTCGAAGGCACGGGCTTCGCGGGCGCGCTCTTGGGCGGCGCCGACTTGGCGGGGGCGGCGGAGGCGACTCCGGCCCAGGAGAAGGAGAGGAGCACGCCCAGGGCGAGGGCGGCGCTCGGCACAGCTTTACCAGACATCATGACCTTCCTTTCCGGTTGAAACAACGCGACCGGCATCGCCGGCAGCAAGAACCGGACCATCCTCCTGGGGGATCCATCAGATCTCATCGACGAAGGCGACCTTCAGGCGGGAAAACAGCCAGAGGCCGGCGGATAGTAGCACAACCGTCGCGACGGCCAGGCCGAGGGTGGCGCCCCCCAGCCCCCCTTCTCCGCCGAGCAGGGCCTGGCGGTAGAGCTCGACCAGGGCGGCGAGCGGGTTGAGCGCGATCCACGGCTGCAGCGGCCCGGGCACATAGGCCAGGGGGTAGACGATCGGGGTCAGATAGAACCAGCCGGTGAGCGCCATCCCCAGCACCTGGGCGGTGTCGCGGAAAAAGACGTGGACGGCGCCGAGCAGCAGGCCGAGCCCCAGGGTCAGGCCGATCTGCAGCGGCACCGCCAGCAGCAGGAGCGGCAGCCCCCGCCAGGCGAGGTCGCCGGTCCAGGCCAGAGCGCCGAGGAAGATGGCGCCGGCGATCGCCTCGTGGACCAGCGCCGCCACCACCACCGACAGGACCAGGATCTCGGCCGGGAAGCGCAGCTTCTTGACCAGGGCGGCGTTGTCGGTGATCGAGGTGGAGGCCCGCATCACCCCTTCCTGCACCGCCAGCCAGGGCAGCAGCCCGCAGAAGAGGAAGGCGGCGAAGCTCCCCGAGCGCACCCCCTGCGCCGGGATCTTGAGCACGGAGGAGAAGACGAAGGTATAGAGGAGGAGCATCCACAGCGGCTGCACGAAGGACCAGAACAGGCCGAGCCACGAGCCGGCATAGCGGCTCTGGACGTCCCGTTTGACCAGCTCCTTGAGGAGGAAAAGATGATGTCGCATAAGCATTTGCCGGAGCCCCCTCCGGCGGCGCCGCATTATCCTCCACTTTTGGTGACGTTGACACCGTCTGGAGGGGGGCTTATGATGCGGTATTGCACCGGTAATCCATGCCATTCTGACATACAAGAAGTAAAGCAGCGCCATCATGGCTACTATCGAGAAGATCCGCCAAATCCAGCTTGTGGGCCGGAAGATCCGGCAGCTCCGCAAGGAGCACAAGCTTACCCAGATGGAGCTGTCCAGCCGGCTCGGCATCCAGCAGTCCGACCTCTCCCGGATGGAACAGGGGGAGTACCGGGTCAGCCTCGATACCCTCTTCCGCATCCTCGCCGAGT
This sequence comes from Thermoanaerobaculia bacterium, assembly GCA_036263295.1. Lineage (GTDB taxonomy): Bacteria > Acidobacteriota > Thermoanaerobaculia > Multivoradales > UBA5704 > DATAHG01. The sequence goes on from DATAHG010000082.1 coordinate 21,121, forward strand.
TCAAGATGAGCATCGGCGAGTTTTTCGAAGGCGTGACGCAGGAGTCGATCACGCCGCGCGACGTCCGCCTGGTCGAAAGCTTCAACTCGCTCAATGAGGACGCTCAGCGCGAAGTCGAAGACTTCATCCACTTCAAGCGCGCTCAGACCTCGGGCGCCTCGGCGAAGCGGAGCCGGCCCGAGGCCGATTGATGCAGGACGGACCCGAGTTCCATCGATTGATCTGACGAGAGGGGGTCTTCTGTGATGACGAGGGAAAAGGGCGGCCCGGGCGGAGAGCCCGGCGCTTCCCGGTTCGAAGAGCTGAGGAGCCGCGGTCAGCGAGCGGTCGAAGCCGGCCGGCTCGAGCAGGCCGCGGTGCTCTATGACCAGGCACTGGAGTGGGCTCGCCAGGAGGGCGACAAGCGCCAGGTCGATCTCGTCCTCTGCAACCGCGCCGCCGTCGCCATCCAGCTCGGCCGTGGCGATGGCGAGCTGCCGCGTCTGCGCGAGATCCTCCTGCGCAACGACGACAAGGTGAACTGCCGCCTCGCGGCCTACCACCTCTCGATCTACTACCAGTTCCAGAAGAACTACAAGAAGAGCCGGTTCTACGCCAAGCTGGCCTGCGACCGCGCCGAGCTGCTCGGCGTCCAGGAGTGGCTCGCCTCGAGCCACAACCAGCTCGGCAACGCCATGCTCGGCGAGAGCTTCGTGGAAGAGGCCTGCCGCGAGTACGAGCACGCCCTGAAGCTGATGCCCGCCGAATTGAGCCTCGGGCGCGCCCTGATCGTGCACAACCTCGGCTACTGCCGGGTGCTGCAGCGCCGCCATGACGAGGGCTACGCCTTCCTCTACGAGAGCATCCGCTCGATCCGCCGGCTCGGCGCGACCCGTTACGAGGTCCTGCCGCGGCTCGACCTCTGCTTCGCCCATCTGGAGACCGGCCGCTACCACGCCGCCCAGCGCCATGCGCTCGGCGCCCTGCGCCTGGCGGAGGAGACCGGCCAGGTCGACTCGGTCAAGAACGCGCTCTATCTCCTCGGCGAGGCGGCCAACCTGATCGGCGAGGAGAGGGAGGCCCGGGGCTACTTCACCCGGCTGCAGCAGGACTATTTCCCCGGCGCCACGTATCTTCCCGGTTTCCTGCTTGCGGTCGACGTCCGCAAGCTCATCAATCTGCACGCTTGAAGGGTGCGACCATGACGACGCGCAACAACAAGCTGATCCTCGCGCTCTCCCTGGCGGCCGGCCTCGCCGCCGCCGCGGCGGTCCCCGCGGCCGCCGCCACCTCGGGGGACACGGCGGTCCTCGGCTCGCAGGGCGAGTTCTATCTCGCCAAGACCGGCACCTACGGCGAGCTCTTCCCCGGGGGCACCGCGGTCAAGGATCCCAGCGCTCCGGTGCTGGCCCTCGACGTGGTCCAGCCCGACGGCACGACCCAGCGCACCCTGGTGCCCGACACCGGCGGCGCCGAGGTCGAGCGCTCCGCCTCGCTCCTCTACGAAGAGGACTCCAAGACGGTGTTCGTGGTGTGGGAGAGCCTGGCCAACATCCACCCGCTGATCCGCCTCGCGAGCTACGACGGCCACGCCTGGTCGCCGTCGGTGCGCGTCACCGGCAACCCGGTGGCGCCCAAGACCTCGCCGCAGATCGCCATCACCCGCGACTCCTACCCCGAGGTGGTCAACGGCGCGCCGGTCACCCGGCACCGCACCATCCTCCACCTGCTGTGGGGCGAGGAGAGCAACTCGGGCGCCTACGACACCTACTACTCGCCGGTCATCCTCGAGGACGGCGTGTTCATCGGCTGGAACCCGCTCTACCGCCTCAACGACATGGTGACCACCGCCGGTCCGCTGACCGCCTTCGAGACCGCGAGCGTGCTGGTGCAGGCTCCGGCCATCCAGAAGGGGAGCGACGCCCGCACGGTCGTGGTGGCGTTCACCTCCGCCGCGACGCGCGGCCTGGCCACGCTGGAGATCGACGTCCTGCCGCGCGAGCTGGTCCGCCTCGCCGACCAGACCCGCTCGACCATCATCGACGTCGGCTTCAAGGCCAACACGCCGCCGCCGGTCCGCAACCTGGCCGAGCGCGCCCGCGCCACCATCCTGGAGAGCGGCGCCAGCTTCTTCCACCAGGAGGTCCTGACCGCCCTGGCCAACCAGGTGCAGACCGACATCCTGGCCAGCAACGGCCAGGGCATCACCTCGATCGCCGAAGGCACCCGCTCGACGATCATCGACGTCGGCGCCAAGTTCTCCCGCCGCGGCCTGCGCGGCGTGCGCCCGACGGCCCTGACCGCCACCACCCAGGAGTCCTTCCTGGAGGAGATCTCGAACGAGGGGCCCAACAGCACCACGGGCGAATCCCACATCCTCCACTTCCAGGTCGCGACGGTCCGCCCCGCCCCGCGGGTCGGCTCCGCCGCCGTGGCGGTGCTTCTCTCGGAGACCGGCGAGAACGTCCTGGTCGCCTGGCAGGAGAACGGCAAGATCATCTACAAGGACAGCGAGGAGAACGCCTGGGCCGAGCCGCGCGAAATCCGGCTGACCCCGGTCATGACCGCCGAACGGGCCTACGAGATGTTGCAGCAGAGGGTCCGGAACCGGTAAGGAAACTGGATTCAGGCCGGTTGAGGAAAGGGCGCCGAGCGATCGGCGCCCTTTTTGTTGGTAGGAGCTTGATTCGCAAGGGCACCGTCAGGGCGCGATGAATCGCGCCCCTACGACCTCGCACAACCGTTGGAAGCAGTCGTAGGGGCGTGATTTATCACGCCCCACCGGTGCGGCGTCCTCAGAGGCCGTGAGACTGAGGCCCCACCGGCCGTGCCTTCAGCACCCGCCCCCCCGCCTCTTCCATGGCGGCGGCGATCGCGGCGCGGCGGTCCGGCGGACCGAGCACGGCGAGGCACCCTCCCCCGCCGGCACCGCAGGCCTTGCCGCCCCAGGCGCCCAGAGCGCGGGCGCGCTCCAGAAGGGTTTCGAGCTGGGGGATCGAGACTCCGTCGGCCAGCCGGCGGCGGTAGCTCCACTCGCGGCCGACCAGCTCGCCGACTTGCGGCCAGTCCCCCGCCTCCAGGGCGGCCGGCAGGGCGGCCGCGACCGCGGCGATCCCTTCGAACAGGGCAGTCACCTCGGCCTCGCCGTCGAGGCGGCGGCGCACCACCTGCCAATTCTGGCCAGCCGAGAAGTGGCTCTGCCCGGAGTAGACGATCAGGAGACAGCCCCCGAGGGCTTCGAGATCGACATCCAGGGACCGCACCCGCTCGCCGCCGGGCAGGGCGGCGATCTCCAGAACGCCGCCGAGGAGGGCCGGGTAGTGGTCCTGGATGCCGGTCGGGAGCCCCATGAGCCGGGCTTCGAGGTCGCGCGCCAGGTGGACCTTCGCGGCCGCCGGGGTGCGCGGCCGGTCGAACGCCTCCTCGGCCGCGGCGATCAGGGCGACCGCCATGGCCGAGCTGGCGCCGAGCCCGCCGCCGCGCGGCGACTCGCTGGCCAGCGTGGCTGCAAAAGGGGGCAGGTCGAGAGCGGCGGCGATAGTGCCGACCAGGGCGCCGTCGGGCGCGGCGGTCAGCTCCGCGAGCGAGGCGGCCGAGAGGGTGCTCTCCCCCTGGGAGACACGGTAGTTGCTGGCGGCAGGGAGCGGCTCGATCTGGACGGTGACGGCCAGGTCGAGCGCGAGATTGACGGTGCGGGCCCCCGGGTGAAACAGACCCAGGGGCCAGATGTCGAGGGTTCCGCCGGCCAGATCGGCCCGGCACCAGGCGCGGACGGTCGCCATCGGGGACTGCGGTCCGACGGTCCTACCGGGCCAGGGCCGAGCCGCGGCCGCCGGCCTGCGGCGCGACCTTGCGATCGGCGAGCTGGGTTTGCGGCATCTCCGGCGAGATTCCAGGGGCGCCGGGCGCGAAGCGGCGGATGCGCTCCGGATCGATCCGTCCTTCCATGCCGGCGCGCAGATCGTTCCGCCAGGAGCGGAAAGACGCCAGCCGGGCCGACGGGATCGGCTCGTCGCGCACGCTCTTGAGGCCGAGCGGATCGACCCACTGGTTGCGGTACTGCACCCGGTAGTCCAGGTGAGGACCGCTGGCGAGGCCCGTCATGCCGGTGTAGGCGACGATGTCCCCCTGGCGCACCCGGACACCCGGGCGGATCCCCGGCGCGAAGCGCGACAGGTGGAGATAGCAGGTCACATAGTCGCCGCCGTGGCGGACCTTGACCACGTTGCCGCCCCCCCGGTCCCAGCCCGTGAAGGTGACCGTGCCGTTGGCCGTGACCTGGACCGGCGTGCCGACCGGCGCGCCGTAGTCGACGCCCCAGTGCGGACGGTAGATCTTGAGGACCGGGTGGAAGCGGCGCTGGGTGAAGGCGGAGGTGATCCGGGGGGTGTAGCGCAGGGGGGAACGCAAGAACATCTTGCGCAGCGGCCGCCCTTCGCCGTCGTAGTAGGTGCCGGTATCGCCGTAGCGGTACGCCTCGTGGATCCGGCCCTGGTTCTCGTAGGCCATGGCGAGGATGTTGCCGATGGCGTAGGGCTCCCCTTCCATCAGGACCGCCTCGTAGAGGAGCTGGAAGGAGTCGCCGCGCTTCAGGTCGCGGGTGAAGTCGAGGTCCCACTGCAGGACGTCGGCCATCCGGTAGGCGAGGCCGGCGGGGCCTCCAGCCCGGCGGATCGAGTCGTCCAGCGTGCCGGTCAGGGTGCCGCGGATCGCCCGCATCTCGACCGAGCGGCGGAACGGCTGCCATTCGGTCTGCCAGCCCCGCGGCCGGCGGGTCATCTCGACCCGGCCGCTGCCGGCGAGCGTCAGCTCGAACGAGGCGAGCGACGAATCAGAATTGAAAAAGGCCGAGTACTGGTTGCCGGCCCGCAGGCTCCGCAGATCGACGTGCTCGGCGAGGGCATTGGTCGCCTCGCGGGCCTCGACGTCCTGCAGCCCGAGCTTCTGGAAAACCTTCGTGACGGTCTCCCCCCGGAGCAACGTATGCTCGACAGGGATCTGCGCCTGCTCGATCAGACCGGTCGATTCGGTCGGCAGGGTGGCACGTTGGTTGAAAGGAATACTGTGGGGAAGCGGGTAGGGCGAACGGTTGAACGCTTCGAGATTCTGGGTGCTCTCGAATAGCCCGCCGGCCAGCAACGCCAGGCCGAGCGGCAGCGCTACGCGCAGGACGGGAGGACCTGATAAGACTTTTCTCCACTGCATCCTGTGCAGACCTCCTGAAGCAGTTACGGATCGGCCTTTTGGGCCGTGGCTTGCCCAATAACCGGGGGAGTCTAACACACGCCCCGAAGCGGGACGCAAGCCCGAAAGGAAACCGACTTGCTCGTGGCGGAAAGAGGGCGTAACGCCTAGCGCAGGGCTTCGGTGATGACCGGCTCGGGGTTGTCCGGCAGGCGCCCGTTGTAAGCCACCTGGCCGTCCTTGAGGATCAGCAGGCAGGGCAGGGTCGTCACCTTGTACTTCTTGGAGAACGAGCCGTCGGGGTCGAGGAAGACCGGCGCGGCCATCCCCTTCCCCGCCAGGAAGCTCTCGACCGCCGGGCGGCCCTCCTGGAAATTGACCGTGACCACCCGCGCCTGGCCGCGCCAGCGCTGGGCCAGCGGGTTCACCCGCTCGACGATGTCGCGCGAGTGCGGAGACCAGGAGGTCCAGATCACCAGGATGGTGGCGCCCTGCGTCAGGTCGGACTCCCCCAGCGCGTCCCCCTGCAAGCCGCGCAGGCGCATTTCCTGCGCCGCGGCGGGCGCGGCGGCGGCCAGCAGCAGCGCCACCAGGAGCAGCGCCAGCGGGCGGAGGAATGATCTGCGGGATGTCATGGGAATCGCCTGTGGGATGGGGTCAGAGGTGAGATCGGATCAGTGCTCGAGGCCCATCTGGCGATGGGGCATTTCGGTCAGGATGCGCTGCCGCAACTGCTCGGGACAGGTGCAACGGACACAACGCTCGCGGACGAGAACGAGAATCCTGCGGGTGTAGTCCACTCTCTTCGAGCAGTCGCCACACCCGGTGAGATGGTCTCGAAAAGGGGCCAGCATCTCCTCTTCCATTTCGTTGTCGAAAAAAAGGTAGATGACGGCACTGACCTCTCTACAGTCCATTGCTCTATTCCTCCATCTTGCGAGCTGGCTGACGCATCGTACGCAACCTCCCTTACATCAACTGGCCGGTAGAAAAGTATATTCCGAGTGCCAGCCGGCCTGAAACGGCCGGTGTGTGGGCCGGGGGTGGCTGCGCGCAGCCGGTCACCCCCGGTGTCACCCCTTGGCGGGGGAAGTGGCGCGGCTCCGCATCTTGACCGGTTCGCCGTCCCGCAGGTAGCCATGGTCGCGGGCGAACTCGAGCATGGCGGCCTCGAGCAGCCGGCGGCCGCGATAGAGGCGGCTCATCACCGTCCCCACCGGGACCTCGAGGATCTCGGCAATCTCCTTGTACGAGAAGCCTTCGAGGTCGGCCAGGATCACCACCATCCGGTAGTCCGGCGGCAGCTTGTCCAGAGCGCCCTGGACGTCCTGATCGAGGACGTTCTCCAGCAGCTCTTCCTCCGGGTTCTTCGTCTGCTTGGCGGCATCCTCGCTGACCTGGTTCTCGAACGACTCCTCGATGTCGGCGAAGTCGCTCAACGCCGGGGCCTGCTGCTTCTTGCGGTAGTTGTTGATGAAGGTGTTCTTCATGATCTTGAACAGCCAAGCCTTGAAGTTGGTCCCTTCTTCAAACTTATCGTAGTACCGGTACGCTTTGAGGTACGTCTCCTGGACGAGGTCCTCGGCGTCCTCGGCATTGCGGGTCATCCGGTAGGCCGTGTTGTAAAGCGCATCGACGAACGGCATGGCGGCCGCCTCGAAATTCCAACCCTTCTGGAAGTCAGCGCTGGGCTTTGGCATGCTTACCCCCTTCGACTTGAACCTCTCCCCGCCACGGGATACGCACAGACGATGCCAACGGTTTACCCGAAAAAACTGACCTTTCTGGAAGTTTTTCCCCGGGCGGGAAACTGAACAGTGCGTCACCGCGGGATGACACTCCCGAGGAGCCGGGAGAAGCCGCGCCGTCCTCTGGAGAGATCGCCGCCGGGAGGCGCTTCCCGCGAGATCGCCGATTCGGCACACCGGGTGCCAAGAATGCAGGCGGAGCCTCAGCGGTCCGCCTCTCCCAGGGAGATGTCCAGGGTGCCCACCAGGGTCACCAGGTCCCCCACCAGCGCCCCGCGGCAGAGCTCCGGCAGCGCCTGGAGATGGGCGAAGGAGGGCGCCCGCAGGTGGCAGCGGTAGGGCCTAGCCGTCCCGTCCCCCACCAGATAGAAGCCGACCTCCCCCTTCGGTCCCTCGACGGCGTGGTAGACCTCGGCCTCCCGGCGGGCGTT
>DATAHG010000083.1:0-6770 GCA_036263295.1 Thermoanaerobaculia bacterium
CCCGCCTCGCCGGAAGCCGCCCGCCTCTATGCCGAGGGGCTCGCCCGGCTCCGCGGCTCCGAGGTGCGCGCCGCCCGCGAGCAGCTCCAACACGCGGTCGATCTGGAGCCGGGCAACCCCCTCTTCCGCTCCGCCCTGGGCGCCGCCTGGGCCGCTGCCGGCTACAACGCCCTCGCCCGCGAGGAGGCGCGCCGCGCCTTCGAAGCCTCCGCTCCCCTGCGCGACGAGGAGCGCCGCCTGGTCGAGGCGCGTTACCGCGAGGCGGACGGCGACTGGGCCGCCGCCGTCGCGCTCTATCAGGGGCTGGTGAAGGACTTCCCGGACGAGCCGGAATACGGCCTGCGCCTCGCCGCGGCCCAGACCTCCGGCGGCGCGCCGCGGGACGCCCTGGCGACCCTCGATCGGCTGCGGCGCGCCGTTCCAGCCGCCGCGGCGGATCCCCGGCTCGATCTGGCCGAGTCGCGGGCCGCCCAGGCCCTGGCCGACGCGAAACGGCAGCTCGCCGCGGCCGTGCGGGCCGAGTCCCGCGCCGCCGCCGCCGGCGCCCGCAGCCAGGTGGCGATCGCCCGCCTGCTCCAGGGGCAGGCCGCCCTGGACCTCGGGGATCCGCGCAAGTGCCTGGCCGACCTCGACACCGCCGCCGGCATCGCCCGCGAGCTGGGCGACCGGCAGGCCCAGGCGCGGGCGATCAACACCCGCGGGATGGTGCTCGAATCGCAGGGCGATCTCTCCAGGGCCGAGGCGGCCTACCGTGAAGCCCAGGAGATCTTCGAGGAGATCGGCCACGACCGCGGCGCTGCGGCCGCGGTGAACAACCGGGCGGTGCTCGCCATCCGCGAGGGGCGGCTCTCCGTGGCGCGGCGCCAGCTCGAGCGCGCCCTGGCCGGCTTCCAGGCGGTCGGCGACCGGGCCTCCGCCGCCAACGCGATCAACAATCTGGGCGTCATCGCGCAGATGGAAGGCGATCTGGCCGTCTATCGCTCCCGCCTCGCCGAAGCTCTCGCCATCTACCGCGAGGTCGGTGACCAGGGCTCCGAGGCCCGCGCCCTGCTGAACCTCGCCGAAGCCGATTTCCTGGGCGGCGACCTCGCGGGGGCGGACGGCCGGCTGCGCAAGGTCCTGGAGATCTACCACGCCCTGGGCAACCGCAGCCTGATCGCGATCGCCCGGCAGCTCCAGGGAGCCGTGCTCCTGCAACGGGGGGATCTCGCCGGGGCCGCCCGCGTCTTCCAGGAGGTGCGGGGCATCCAGTCGGAGCTGGGCGAGAAGGCGAGCGTCTCCGACGGCGACCTCGACCTCGCCAACGTCGCGCTGGAGCAGGGCGACTTCCGCCAGGCCGAGGCCCGGGCGCAGAGCGCGCTCGCCGGCTTCCGGGCGGTCGGCCTCAAGGCCCGTGAAGCCGACGCCCTCCACACGCTGGCGCGGATCGCCCTGGAGCAGGGGCGCACCGCCGCCGCCCGCGAGCGCCTGGCGGCGGCCCGGCAAGCCGCCGAGGCGGCCGGCGACAACGCCAACCACCGTTTCGAGCTGGCCCTCGACATCACGGAGGCCCGCCTGCGCACCGCCACGGGCGAGGCCCGGCAGGCCATCCCGGCCCTCGAAACGACGTTGCGCGACGCCCGCGGGGCCGGCCTCGCCCTGCCGGAGCTGGAGGCCCGCCTCGCCCTCGGCGAGGCCGAGATCGCGGCCGGCCGCGCCGCCGCCGGCCGCCAACGGCTTATGGACCTGGAGAAGGATGCCCGCGCCCGCGGATTCGCCCTGTTCGCACAGCGCGCCGGTAGGGCGCGATAAATCGCGCCCCTACGACTGCTACACATGGTTGTGCAAGGTCGTAGGGGCGTGATTTATCACGCCCTACCGGTGCGATGCAGAGCCAGGCCTCCTACCCCCGGAACTGCGCCGGATCCAATCGGAGCTGCTGCACCTTGGTATAGAAGTTCTTGTAATCGATCCCCGCCGCCCGCGCCGCCCGGCTGATGTTTCCCCCGGCGTCCTTGAGGCAGCGGCTCAGGTAGTCGCGCTCGAAGCGCTCCACCACCTCCTGCTTGGCGGCCCGGAAGTCCGCCCCCGGCCGCCAGTCGATCGTCCCCGCTTCGCGGTCTCCCCGCGGCCGGCGCGGCTGGCGCAACGCCTCCGGCAGGTGGGCGGCCTGGATCCGCTCCCCCTCCGACAGCAGCACGGCCCGGTGCAGGACGTTCTGCAGCTCGCGCAGGTTGCCCGGGTAGTCGTGGCGCAACAGCAGCTCCTCGGCCTCGGGCGAGAGCTGCTTGCCGCCGGGGACGTCCCCGGCGAAGCGGTCGAGGAAGTGACGGATCAGCAGCGGCAGGTCCGAGCGCCGCTCTCGCAGCGACGGGAGCCGGACCTCGACCACGTTGAGGCGGTAGAGGAAGTCCTGGCGCAGCCTCCCCTCCTCCACCAGCTCCTCCAGGTCGCGGTGGGTCGCCGCCAGGATGCGGACGTCGGCGCGGCGGATCTGCGTGCCGCCGACCCGCGAATACTCGCCGTTGTCCAGGGCCCGCAGGAGCTTGACCTGGAGGGCCGGCGGCAACTCGGCCACCTCGTCGAGCAGCAGCGTCCCCCCCTCGGCGCGCTCGAACCAGCCGGGGTTGTCGCGCACGGCGCCGGTGAAGGCGCCGCGCACGTGGCCGAACAGCTCGGCCTCCAGCAGCGTCTCCGGCAGCGCCCCGCAGTTGATCGGCACGAACGGGCGCGCCCGCCGCCGGCTGTTGAAATGGAGCGCCCGGGCGATCAGCTCCTTGCCCGTGCCGCTCTCGCCGCGGATCAGCACCGGCGCGTCCGAGGTCGCCACCTGGGCCACCATCTTGAGCACCGCGAGCATGCGCGGGTCCTCGGCCACGATGCCGCTGAAGTCGTAGCGCCCGCGCAGCTCCTCGGCCAGGTCGTCGATCCGCCGGCCGAGGCGCCGCCGCTCCAGGGCGTTGCGGGCCGAGAGCGAGATCAGGTCGCAGAAGCTCTCGACCAGCCCCGCCTCCTCGGCCGTGAAGACCCCCTCGGCGCTGCGGTTGTCGAGATAGACCAGGCCGACGATCGAATCGCCGTCCCGGATCGGACAGCAGATCACCGAGAGGATCAGCAGCCGCAGCACGCTCGCCTTGTGCCCGAGCGCCGGATCGTCGAGCACGTTGGGATGCCAGAAGGGGCGCCCCTCGCGCCGCACCTGCTCGAGGATCGTGCGGCTGACCTCCAGCTCCGGCCGCTCGATGTCCTCGCGCCGCAGGTTGCGCGCCACCTCGACGACGGTATCCGGCGTATCCCGCTCCTCCCGCGGCTGCAGGAGGATCATCCCGCGCTCCGCCCCGCACAGCTCGATCACCCCGTCGAGCGCCGCGGTCAGCACCCGGTCGAGATCGCTCTCCGCGAGGACCGCCTTGCCCAGCTCCAGCATCCGTTCGAGCATCGATGGTGTCTCCACCCAGATTATGGCCCGGAAACCATAGATCCTGTTACACCGCGGGGCCGGCGCCCGGAGGAAGGACCGCGTGGCATTCGGCTTGCCTTGGGAGAGCCCATGATTCTTCCTCCCAACCCGGCGCCGGATGAGGTTCCGACGCCGGGTCTTTTTCGGTCTGCTATAGTCCTTCGCAACAAACGAAGGAGATCGTTCCCCCGATGAGAACGCCGAAGCGACCGTCGTCCTCGCTGTACCTGTCAGCCCTCGCCCTGGCCGCGACGATCGCCCTGCCGGCGGCCTCCCAGAACGCGCCCACGCCTCCCCCCGCCACCGTGGTCTTCACCGGACCCCAGGTGAACGTGGAAGGCAAGACGATCATCGCCCCGGGTACCCGGATCGACGCGGTCGTGAAGGACGCCGTCGTGACGCGCCTGCGGCCCGTGGTGGACGGCCAGGAGGGCGAGGCCGAGGGACCCTGGAAGGCCGGCGCGCACACCGCCGCCCTGGCGGTGGTCGAAGCGAACGGCCGCAGCACTCGCACCGAGCCGGTCCCCTTCGTGGTGGACTCCGAGCCGCCGACCCTGCGCTGGCGCACCGGCATGCTCCCCGACTTCACCCCCCGCGCCGAGGAGATCGAAAGGACCGACCGGGACCAGGGCGCCCATCGCGCCCGCAAGCGCGTCCCGCCGGCCACCTCCGCCCTGATCTGGACCTCGGGGATCAACTGGGAGCCCTTCCCGACCGACGATACGGGGCTCCTCATCGCCAGCCAGCGGCCGCAGATCTACTTCCGCTCGCCGGGCACCCGCTTCGGGGTGGAGGGCGCCTCGATCAAGCTGGACGGGAAACAGGTCCTGTGGGTCGTGGCCGAGGACGCGCCGGCCGGCGTGGAATCGCTGCGCCTGCGCTGGAAGCCGGCGCCCGACGGCACCTCGATCCTCGAGGTCGAGGCGCGCGACAACGTCGGGAACGTGAAACGGACCGAATGGCCGGTCAGCCTGGCCTTCCAGGCCGCCCCGGCGTCCAAGCCGGCCTCGTCCCGCCGCCGCTAGAGCGGACCGGCCAACCCCGCCAGAGAGCGCCGGATCCGATCACGCGCCGCCAAACCGGCGCGCCGACCGGGTCCGCGCCCGCTCCGCCTCCACCTCGCGGTCGTGCGGCGCCGCGGTCGTCACCAGCGAGGCCAGCAGCGCCTCCGCCACCTCGGAAACCTGATCGACCGCCCGGTCGAACGCCTCTTCGTTCGCTTTCGACGGCTTCGTGAAGCCGCAGATCTTGCGGACGAACTGGAGAGACGCGGCGCGGATCTCCTCCTCGGTCGCCGGCGGTTCGAAGTTGAAGAGCGTCTTGATGTTTCTGCACATGGCGAGCCTCCGAGAATCGCCCGAATACTACCAGACCCGAATCAGGACGCCGCCGTCCTCTGGAAGGGCCGGAAACCGGCCTCGCGGCCCCGCCACGACCCCGCCGCTCGGGCGCGAACGGCGCCCGGCGCGCCTGGCACTGATATTGCTAAACATCAATAGTAAAGCTGCAGCAAGCTTTGGAAAGGAAGTATTTTGTCTCGGCGCAATACAATGTCAAATCAGAAAAGTAACTGTCTCATTATTTGTCTCAAGATTGCCGCGACAGACACCTGAATAGATAGAGGGGCACAGATCAGTGAACCTCGAAAGCTTCCGGCGATTTGCCGGAAGCGGCGCAAGAAGCCCCACCGGGTTGCTGTTCCGGTGCGGCGGAGGAAGTATGAGCGTCACGACACGGATTGACTTCTTGGTTCAGAACGCTTTCGTCCCCCACCCCCATGTCCGTTCCGCCAGACGCGACGGGCATCCCCATGAGCCGCCCTGGCTCGCCAGGCTGAAAACCGCTTTCATGACAGGAGGGCGGTGACGGCCAAGCAGTAACAGGTCGGGACTCTTGCCTCACGCCACATCCGCTCGCGCGGGCGGCGTGACGGCGGGAGCACCGCCGCAAGTCGAAACAGGAAGGGCCCGACAGCCTCATCGGACGTTTTCCGATCCGGCCAGCCAGGGCTGCCGCGAGCCGATTTGTTCGCGCCACGCTGGCGTGCCGGGCCCATTTTCTTTGACCGATCGCTTTTCCGCCTCGGGTAATTCTGCCGGAGGCGAAACCGTCACCGGACATTTTCCGGTGAGGAGGACAGTCCTATGCCTGGCAAGGCGCACACCTTCGTCGACAACTTCAACGACGACAGCATCGACCTCGTCAAATGGTTGGCTTACGGCAATCCCTCGCCCGCGGCCGAACGCCTCCGCGAGGTCAACGGACGGATCGAGATCCGGCCACGTCCGTTCGACTTCCCCATGTACTCCGGGCTCATCACCAACCTCGACTACGATCTGACCGATTCCTATGTTCACGTCGAAGTCGTCCAGCCGCTGCTGGCCCCCAGCGGAGTCACCACCCAACTGCTCGCCACCGCGTCGGGCAACAACTCGATCTTTATCGATGTGACGTCTGGCAAGGTGCGCTGCTTCCAACAGGTCGCGGGCACCTTCACGCTCCTGGAACAGGTGCCCTATGACGCCGTGGCCCACCGCTGGCTGCGGCTGCGCGAGCAGTCGGGCCGGACCTATTGGGAGACCTCCCCCGACGGCGCCACGTGGTCCGTACTGTTCAGCAAGAACACTCCCATCACCCTCACCTTCGTCAAGCTCCAGATCCAGGCGGGCCTCACGCAGTCCGTGGCGGCGCCGGGCTTCGCGGTCTTCGACAGCCTCAACATCGTCGACACCTCGCGCTCCCGCCGCGTCGAGGAGCGCCGCCGCTCCGCGCGCGACGTCCGCGTCGAAGCCGCGAATCTGGCGGCGGAACGCCACCACCCCGAGCACGTCAACAACAACGATGAAATCAATTATCCGGCCCGGCCGTTCGCCGGCAACTACTCCAAGAGCCTCAAGCACGACAGCCTCGGTGACCCCGATCCCGCCTCCTACGGCACGCTGTTGCGCGCGCTTCAGAGCAGAGATCCCATCGATTTCGAGGAGATCCAGCTCGCCACCCCTCCCGAGGGGCTGACGATTGTCAAGCTGAACAACCCGCAGGCCGGACTGGCCTTCGACATCGAAGGGCCCGACGCGCAGGAGCTGACCCTGCCGCCGGCGCCCCGCTTCGACAGCGAGCAGGCGGCGCACGAGATGGGCGAGCTGTACTGGATGGCCCTGGCACGCGACGTCCCGTTCGCCAACTACGAATCCGAGGCGAGCACGGTGGGGAGCTTGATCAAACGCGCCATCGAATCGCTCAACAACGAATTCCCCTCCTATGGCGGAACCCGCCCCGTCAACGGGTCCAGCCTGTTCCGCGGGATCTATCCCGGCGAGCAGATCGGTCC
>DATAHG010000084.1:0-4542 GCA_036263295.1 Thermoanaerobaculia bacterium
CGAGACGCTCAAGGCCCAGCTCACCGAGCTCAACGCCCAGATGGAGACCGAGATCGACCGCCTCGAAGAGCGCTTCGACCCCGAGTCGGAGGAGCTGGAGACGATCGGCCTGAAACCCCGCAAGACCGACGTCGAGGTGCGGCTGCTACGGCTGGCCTGGGCCCCCTACCGGACGGCGGGCCTGGGGCTGGAGCCGGCCTGGAAATAGGGAGTGGCCCGGCAGGCCACTAACGCGGCGACCGTCGAAGGCCCTCACCGCGGCTGGGAGCGCCGGCATCTTGCCGGCATTTGAAATGGATTGCCGGCGGAACGCCGGCGGCCACCCTGGCCGGGAGAGGCCCGTCTTTACCGCTACTGGGAGCGCCGGCTTCCAGCCGGCCTATGTAATCAAAGTTACTTTGCCGGCAAGATGCCGGCGCTCCCAGCCGCGGTGTTCCGGTTTCGAGCCGATCTGCTCCACCAACCCTTTCTTCTCGTCTTCAGCGACCCGCGTAATTCCCGGCCAGACTTCGTGCTAGAGTCCCGCCGGGAAAATCGTGGGACAGCACGACCTCAGTTACCGGCTCTTCTTCGCCCACCGGCGCATGATCCAGGATCTCCTGCGCGAGATCGTGGGGGAGCGCTGGGTGGAGCGGATTGACCTCACCTCCGGCGAGCGCGTCGACGCCTCCTTCGTCTCCCCCAAGCACGAGAACCGGGAGAGCGATGTCATCTGGAAGTTCCGGCGCCAGGACGGTGGCGAGCCGGTCTACGTCTACATCCTCCTGGAGTTCCAGTCGCGGCCGGACCTCTCGATGCCGGTCCGACTCATGGGCTACGAGAGCCTCTTCTACCAGAGCCTGATGGCCGGCCAGCCATCGTCAGGCTGGAGGAAGCTGCCGCCGGTGATCCCGGTGGTCGTCTACAATGGACTGGAGCCCTGGAACGTCGCGACGGATCTCGGCTCCCTGATCGGTGAGTTGGATTCTTCGGCGGAGATCTATCGGCCCCAGTTGCGCTACCGGCTGGTAGACGAGTCGGCTTTCGACGCTGAAGATCTGGCGGCGCTGAACAGTCCGGTCGCGGATCTCTTCCGGATCGAGAAGAGCGACGGATGGTCCGAGGTTCGTGAAAGCGTCCGCCGGCTGCGACAGAGCCTTCCGCCCACCGAGGCCGGCTTGCGGCAGGCTTTTGAGACCTGGTTGAAGAAGGTCATCATGCCGCGTCTCGGACTATCCCAGGAGGAAGTCTCCGCGGCGGCGACCCTGGAGGAAGTGGACACCATGCTGGCAGAGAAAATCGACCGTTGGAACCGGGAGCTTCGAGAGAAGGCGATCCTAGAGGGACTCCAGGAGGGGGAAGTCCGGCTGCTGCTTCGCCTGCTTCGCCTGAAGTTCGGTCCGCTGGATCCTGAGACCGAGGAGCGGGTGCGCTCCGCCGATGCGGATCGGCTCCTTGAATGGGGCGATCGCGTCTTGACGGTGTCCAGTCTTCAGGATGTCTTCCGGGACTGATCAGTCCTCCCCGGAACTTTCCCCCGCCGCCTTCGTCTAACCCTGATAGAGGGAACGACGAACGATGCGCCTCAGCTCTCGCCCCCGTCCACGCGGCAGTGCCCGGCAGCCCGGTTGCGCTACCATAGCCGGTAGGCCCGGAGGCTCTCCTCCGGCGCGGCCTTGGGAAAGGAGCCCGGCTTGGAAACCTTGCTGAGCGTGTTCGTGGGACTGGGCTTGAGCGCCGCCTGTGGCTTCCGCATCTTCGTCCCCCTCCTCGTGATGAGTCTCGCGTCGCGTGCCGGATGGCTCCCGATGGGCGCCGGCCCCGACTGGATCGGCTCGACCCCGGCGTTGATCGCCTTCGGGGTGGCCACCGCGCTGGAGATCGGGGGTTATTACATCCCTTGGATCGACAACCTGCTCGACACCGTGGCCACCCCGGCCGCGGTCGTGGCGGGGATTCTGGTGACCGCCTCGGCCATGACGGACTCCGATCCGTTCCTCAAGTGGACCCTCGCCGTCCTGGCGGGAGGCGGAACGGCCGGCGTCTTCCAGGGCTTCACCACCATCGCGCGGCAGGTCTCCACTCTCAGCACCGGCGGGCTCGGGAATCCCCTGCTCGCCACGGCTGAGGCGGGCGGCTCGGCCGTGCTGGCGGTGCTCGCGGTCACCCTGCCGGTGCTGGCGGTCCTGGTCGTGGTCCTGCTGCTCTTCTTCGGGGTGAAGCGGCTCCTGTTCCGGCGGCCCGTGGCGCGGACCCCTTGAACCGGCTTACGCCGGGAGGTGGCCCATGCTCGTGACTCGACGTTTTCGTCCGTCCGTTTCCCTTCTGGCCGTCGCTCTGTCCGTGCTGGCCGCCGCCGTCTGGACCGGCGGCTGCGCCTCGTCGATCAAGCCGATCTCCGACCCGGAGATGACGCGCGAGATCCGCGCCCGCGGTCTCGATCCGGCGGCGGTGACCGTCCCCTTCGCGATCACCGACGAGATGCGCGCCTGGGTCCACAAGACGGTCCCCGACAACGAAGGGATGGAGCGCAAGCTGGAGCTTCTGCTGCTCGGCCTGGTCGCCGACGACGGCCTCAAGCTGGAGTATGAGGCCGGCTACACCGGCACCGCCCGCGAGGTCTTCGAGACCCGCCGCGCCAACTGCCTGGCCTTCACAAGCCTGTTCGTCGGGCTGGCCCGCGAGGTCGGGGTGCCGGTCTTCTACCTCGACGTCGAAGACATCGAGAAGTTCGAGAAGGAAGGCGACCTGGTGGTCGTCTCCGGCCACGTCAGCGCCGGCTACGGCCTGGCCCGCGACCTGCGCGTGCTCGACTTCGCCGCCGACCCGCAGCCGAGCGGCACCTACCGCCGCGTCCATCGCATCTCCGACATGACCGCGGTATCGCTCTACCACTCCAATCGCGGCGCCGAGCTGCTGCGCGCCGGCAAGGAGAAGGAGGCCCTGGTCTGGCTGCGCGAGGCGGTGGCCCTCGATCCCGAGTTCTCCCGCCCCTATATCAACCTCGGCGTCGCCCTGCGCCGCAGCGGCGACAACGTGGGGGCCGAGAAGGCTTACCGCAGGGCCCTGGAGCTCGACCCCAACGCGGTCTCGGCCTACCAGAACCTCGCCTCGCTCCTGCGCGGCGGCGACCGCGGCAGCGAGGCCGACGACCTGCTGGCCCTGGCCGGCAAGATCGGCAGCCGCAACCCCTACAGCTACCTCGCGCTCGGCGACCTCAGCTTCTCGCAGCGCCGCTACGAGGAGGCGCGCCGCTTCTACCGCCGGGCC
Organism: Thermoanaerobaculia bacterium; assembly: GCA_036263295.1. GTDB lineage: Bacteria > Acidobacteriota > Thermoanaerobaculia > Multivoradales > UBA5704 > DATAHG01. Next base: position 3,250 of record DATAHG010000084.1, read on the forward strand.
CTGCGCCTCTACCGCGGCAACGCCGAGCCATACGCCGCCATGGGCCTGGTCTCCTACGCCACCGGCGACACCGGCGACGCCGAGCGCTGGCTCAACAAGGCTCTGGCCATCGACCAGGAGAACTTCCGGGTCAAGCACCTGTCGTCCCGCCTGCGGGGGGGCCATTCGCAGAGCAATGTCGGGTAGAGCGGACCGGAGCGACGGGGGAGCCGGGTGACGGGCGGCTGGCGGATCTGGGTTGATACCGGAGGGACCTTCACCGACTGCCTGGCGGTCGATCCGCAAGGCACCCTCCGGCGCGCCAAAGTCCTCTCGAACAGCGCCCTGCGCGGCCGGACCGCCGGCCCCGCGGGGCCGGCCGCCCTGCGCGCGGCGGCGCCCTGGAACGTCCCCGCCGACTTTTTCCGAGGATACCGGCTCCGGCTGTTGGGTCCGGCCGCGGACTCCGGAGCCGAGGCGGCGGAGCCCGTCGAGGTCACCGGCTACGATCCGGACTCCGGCGTCCTCGCGCTCGCCCGGCCGTTCGGCGCGGAGCCGCCGGCCGGGGTCCCTTTCGAGCTGCGCTCGCCGGAGGAGGCGCCGGTCCTCGCGGCCCGCCTGCTCACCGGCACACCGCTGGGGGCGGCGCTGCCCGACCTCGCCCTGCGCCTCGCCACCACCCGGGGCACCAACGCTCTGCTGGAACGCAAGGGGGCGCCGACCGCCTTCTTCGTCACCCGCGGCTTCGCCGACCTCCTGTTGATCGGCACCCAGCAGCGCCCCGACCTCTTCGCCCTCGACATCCAGCGCCCGGCGCCGCTTTATGCCGAGGTGGTCGAGGTGGACGAGCGCCTGGACGCCGGTGGCGCGGTCCTCCGGCCGCTCGACGCCGAGGCCCTGCGCGAGACCGCCGGGCGGCTGCGCGCCGCCGGGGTGGAGGCCGCCGCCGTCGCCCTGATGCACAGCTACCGCAACCCCCGCCACGAGGAGGAGCTGGGCGAGCTGCTGCGCTCCTGCGGCTTCCGGTTCGTGTCGCTCTCTTCGCGGCTCGCACCGCTGATCAAGCTCCTGCCGCGCGCCCAGACCGCGGTGGTGGACGCCTATCTCTCGCCGGTGGTCGAGACCTACCTGGAGGGGGTGGCGGGGGCCCTGGCGCGGCGATCCCTCCACGTGATGACGAGCGCCGGGGGGCTGGTGCGGGCCGAGGCGTTCCGCGCCAAGGACGGCCTGCTCTCCGGCCCCGCCGGAGGCGTGGTGGGGGCGGCGCTGGCCGGCCGGCGCTCCGGCTTCGAGCGCATCCTGGCCTTCGACATG
>DATAHG010000085.1:0-3277 GCA_036263295.1 Thermoanaerobaculia bacterium
GTCACCGAAAGAGGCCTGCTGGGCGAGCTGCCGGAGGGGATGGGAGCCGTTCTCTACCTCGATGACCTGGGCTCCTCGGATGCCTGGGCGGAAGACGCGGCTGGGACCGCCGGCATCTTGCCGGCATATGAAATCAATCGCCGGCTGGAAGCCGGCGGCCTCAGTGACAGCCAGGCCGCCTACATCCTCTACACCTCCGGCTCCACCGGCCAGCCCAAGGGCGCCGTGATCTCCCACGCCGCCCTCGCCAACTACCTGGCCTGGATCGCCGACCTCCTGGCCGGTCAGTCCCTGCCGGCCATCACCAGCCTGGCCTTCGACGCCAGCCTGAAGCAGCTCATCGGACCCCCGCTCCAGGGGCGGCCGGCGCACATCCTCCCCGAGGAGGCCGCGGCGCGGCCGGCGGTCCTGCTCTCCGAGATCTCTCAAGCCGGCTTCGGCGCCCTCAACTGCGTGCCGTCCCTCTGGAACGCCCTGGTGGAGCTGGTCGAGAACGGCGAGGCTCCGCCTCCCTCCTCCATCCGCCGCCTGCTCCTCGGCGGCGAGACCCTGGACTCCGGCCTGCTGGCGCGCACCTTCGCGGTCCTGCCCGAAGTCGAGGTGATCAACCTCTACGGCCCGACCGAGGCCACGGCCAACGCCACGGCCGGACCGGTCCGGCCGGGCGAGCCGGTCACCCTCGGCCGGCCGCTCCCGGGCACCGGCGCCTCCGTCGTCGGCCCGCACGGCGAGGCAGCCCCGGTGGGGGCCTTCGGCGAGTTGTGCCTCTCCGGTGCCGGACTCGCCCGGGGCTATCTGGGCCGCCCGGACCTCACCGCCGAGCGCTTCGTGCCTGATCCCTGGAGCGCAACCCCCGGCGGCCGGCTCTACCGCACCGGCGACCGTGTGCGCCTCCTTTCGGATGGCCGCTGCGAGTTCCGCGGGCGGGTGGACCACCAGGTCAAGATCCGCGGCTTCCGGGTCGAGCTGGGCGAGATCGAGGCGCTCCTCGCGCGCCATCCGGCGGTGCGGGAGGCGGCGGTCCTGGTGCGCGAGACGGCGCCCGGCGACTCCCGCCTGATCGCCTGGATTTCCACCCGCGACGGGGCGCCTGACCCGATCGTCCCCGTCTTGCGCACGTATCTGAAGGAGCACCTGCCGGCGCCCATGGTGCCGGCCGAGATCGCGGTGCTGGAGGCGCTCCCCCGCACCCCCACCGGTAAGGTGGACCGGCGGGGGCTGGCAACCCGGGCTCCCGAGGGCGGCGAGACCGGACTTGCCGGCGACCGCGCGCGCCTGCGGCCGTATGAGCCGCCGGCCGACCCGGTCGAGGAGCAGCTCGCGGGGCTGTGGTCCGAGCTGCTGGGGGTCGAGAAGGTCGGGCGGGCCGACAACTTCTTCGAGCTGGGCGGCCACTCCCTGCTGGCCACCCGCCTGGCGTCGCGGATCCGCCGCGGCTTCGGAGTCGAGCTACCCTTGCGCACCCTGTTCGAGGTCGCCGACCTGGCGGCCCTGGCGCAGGCGGTCCTCGCCCTCGGGCTCGACCGACAGGACAGCCAGGAGCTGGCCGGGATGATCGCGGAGCTGGACGAAATGTCCGAGGAGGAGGTCCTCGCCCTGCTGGCGGCCGAAGAGGCTGAAGAGCGCGCGACCTCCGATGAGGTTCAGGAGACGGTATGAGCGAGCAGATCAAGGACTTCGGACGGCTGTCCCCCGCCAAGCAGAAGCTGCTGCTGCGCCGCCTCAAGGCGCAGTTGGAGAAGACGGGGCGCGAGCCCGGCGGCGGCAGCATCCCGGTGAGCCCGCGGCGGCAAGGGGTGAAGGATCCGCTCTTCCCCCTCTCCTTCGCCCAGCAGCGTCTCTGGTTCCTGGCCCAGCTCGAGCCCGGCCTGCCGAACTATCACATCCCGACCGCGTTGCGCCTCGGCGGGCCGTTGCGGGTGGCGGTCCTCGAGCGCACCCTCGCCGAGGTGGTGCGGCGCCACGAGGCCCTGCGAACGACCTTCGTGACCGTCGACGACGAGCCGTTCCAGCGCGTGCTCCCCCGGCGCGACGATTGGCGGCTGCCGCAGGCCGACCTCTCCGGCCTGCCGGACGACCTGCGCGAGGCCGAAGCCCGCCGCCTCGCCACCCAGGAAGCGCGGCGGATCTTCGACATCGAGAACGGCCCGCACTTCCGCGCCACCCTGCTCCGCCTCGCCGCCGACGGTTCCGAGCACGCCCTGCTCTTCACGCTCCATCACATCGTGTCGGATGGGTGGTCGATGGGCGTGCTGGTCGAGGAGGTGCGCACGCTGTATGCGACCTACGCGGCGGGTCAGCCGTCTCCCCTCCCCAGGATCGAGGTCCAGTACCCCGACTTCGCTGACTGGCAGCGCGGCTGGTTGACCGGCGAGGTGCTCGACCGCCAGGTGGCCTACTGGAAGGAGCACCTGGCCGGCATCCCGGCGGCGCTCGACCTGCCGGCCGACCACCCCCGCCCACCGCTCCAGAGCTTCCGCGGCGGCCACCTGGGGATCCGCTACTCCCGGGAGCTGCTCGACGATCTCCAGCACGTCTGCGAGCGCGAGGGGAACACCCTGTTCATGACCCTGCTCGCCGCCTTCGGCGCCCTGCTCGCCCGCTACACCGGGCAGGACGACATCCCGGTCGGCTCGCCGATCGCCAACCGCAACCGCTACGAGCTGGAGGGGCTGATCGGGTTCTTCGTGAACACCCTGGTCCTGCGCGTCGAGCTGGGGGGGGACCCCACCTTCCGCGCGATCCAGGGGCGGGTGCGCGAGACCACTCTCGGTGCCTACGCCCACCAGGATCTGCCGTTCGAGAAGCTGGTCGAGGAGCTGCGGCCGGAGCGCGACCTCTCGCGCACGCCGCTGTTCCAGGTGATGTTCATCCTGCAGAACACGGCGTCGCGGACGCCGGGAGTGGCCGGGGGCGAGGCCGCGGAGCTGAGCCTCGCACCGCTGGAGTTCTCCGATCCGACCGCCAAGTTCGACCTCACCATCAGCGCCTACGAGACGCCGGACGGCCTGCAGGTGGGGCTGGAGTACGCCTCCGACCTGTTCGACGAGGCGACGGTGCGCCGGATGCTCGGCCACTTCGGGGTGCTGCTCACCGGGGCGGCGGCGGACTCGGACCGGCCTCTGTCGCAGCTCCCCCTGCTCACCCCGGCCGAGGAGCGCGAGCTGCTGGTCAACGACCAGACCACCCATGCCGCGATCCCGGACCGGCTGGTTCACGAGCAGTTTGCCAGGGTGGCGGCGGAGCGCCCCGACGCCGTCGCGGTGCGCTGTGGCGA
>DATAHG010000086.1:0-2921 GCA_036263295.1 Thermoanaerobaculia bacterium
GGCGACTGCGGCCGGACGCCGCGCGGCGGCACGGTCTTCGAGGTCACCTACCGGGCGGGGAACGGCCCGGCCGGCAACGTCGGGATCGGGGCGATCCGCCATCTCGTGCTGGAAAACCATTCGATTGACGCGACGGTGACCGTGAGCAATCCGCTGCCGGCCCAGGGGGGCACGGCGCCCGAGCCGGTCGCCGAGGTGCGGCTGCTCGCGCCGCACGCCTTCCGGCAGGACCTGCGGCGGGCCATCACCGCCGACGACTATGCCCGGCTCGCCGAGCGCGACTTCCGCGGCCGGGTGCAGCGCGCCGCCGCGGCTCTCTACTGGACCGGGAGCTGGTACGAGGTCCGGGTGGCGATCGATCCGGTCGGAGGGGGACAGGACGACGGCCTGCTCGAAGAGGTACGCCGGCGCCTGGAGCGCTACCGCCGCATCGGCCACGACGTGGCGGTCACCTGGGCCCGCTCCGTCCCCCTGCTGGTCGAGCTGGGGATCTGCGTGCGGTCGGGCTTCCTGCGCGGCCAGGTCAAGAGCGCGCTGCTCGACGTCTTCAGCGCTCGCGGCCTGCCGGACGGCCGGCGCGGCTTCTTCCACTCCGACAACCTGACCTTCGGCGAGGGGATCGCGCTGTCGCGGCTGGTCGCCGCCGCGCAGGGGGTGGCCGGGGTCGAGGGTGTCCAGGTGAAGACGCTGGAGCGGCTCGGCCTGGGACCGCGGGACGAAATCGGCCAGGGCTTCCTGCCGCTCGGGCCGTTCGAGATCGCGCGCCTGGACAACGACTCCCGTTTCCCCGGTAACGGCCAGCTCCGGCTGGACCTGCGAGGTGGACGATGAGCGAACCCTGCCAGCACGGATGCACCTGCGGCTGCTGCGAAGGCGTCGAGGCGCTGACGCCGCTCGACACGGCGAACCGGCCGGGGCTCGACGCCCTGCGCTACCGGGTGGGGACCCACTCCGCCTTCCTCGAGACCATGAAGGCGCGGCTTTCGAGCCAGGGCCACCCGGAGCTCGCCGGCCTCACCACGCGCGAGGCGAGCGATCCGTCGATCGCCCTGCTCGACGCCTGGGCCACGGCCGCGGACGTCCTCACGTTCTACCAGGAGCGCATCGCCAACGAAGGATATCTGCGCACCGCGACCGAGCGGCGCTCGGTGCGCGAGCTGGCCCGCCTGATCGGCTACGAGCTGCGGCCGGGAGTGGCGGCGAGCACCTGGCTGGCCTTCACGCTCGACCCGGGCCCGGAAGTGGTGATCCCGGCCGGCGCGCGGGCCCAGAGCGTGCCGGGCCCGGGCGAGCTGCCACAGCCTTTCGAGACCTCGGCGGACCTCGTCGCGCGGGCCGCCTGGAACCAGCTCCCGGTGCGTCTCACCCGGCCGCAGCTCGGCCAGGACGCGCGCCGCGACGGCGCCCTGTATCTCAAGGGGATTTCCACCCAACTCAAAGTGAACGATCCGCTGCTGATCCGCACCGCCGCGGGGGCGAAGCCGGTCCTGCACCGGGTGAAATCCGTCGAGCCCGACGCGAAGGCGGAACGGACCCGGGTGACGTTCGAGTCCTGGCTGCCGCTGCGCGAGATCTTGCAGACGATTTACGAAGTCTTCAGCAACCGAGGGAAAGCTCTGGGCGACGCCAAGGTCGATCAGGCCTACGCCGATCTCGAAGATCTGCTCTCCCTGGACACCGAGCCCGAGCTGCGCCAGGAGCTCAAGACGAAATTCCTGCCGGAGCTGCGGGAGACTCGGGACGGCCTGCCCGTCGGCCCCGTCAAACTGTGGTTCGACGATCTGATCGACGAGCTCGAAATGGCCGCTCCGGCCCCGCCGGATCCGGTGGAGCCGCAGATCACCGACATCTCGAAAGTGCTCGATTCTCTTGCCAAATCGCCGTCGGTCCCGCCGGCGAGCCCGGCGCGGCTGTCGCGGGCCCCCGGAAAAGCTTTCGATGCCGGCTCCGACTCGTCGGCACGGCTGCTGCTCGCCACCCGGCCCGAGCTTCGCAAGGTTTATTACAAGGCGTGGGCGAACGTGCCCGTGGCGAAGCCGCCGGTCCTCGAAGTCTGGGCTCCGCGGCTGCGCGCCTCGGCCTTCGGGCACAACGCGCCGCTGCCCCTGAAACCGAGCGGCAACGGCTTCATCCCTGACCCGAAAGATTGGCCCCTGGACAGCCAAGAGCAGGAAAAAGTCGTCGTCCTCGACACCTCCTATCCCCAGATTCTGCCCGGGAGCTGGATCGCCCTGGAGCGTCCGACCGCGATCGACGGCTCGCGGCTGGTGATCACCACGGTCGAGCAGGTCGCCGAGCGCTCCCGCGCCGCGTACGGAATCTCGGGCAAGGCCACCCATGCGACGCTCCGCGACCGCTGGCTGAACCTGTCGGCGATCATCAACGAGTCCGAGGCGCCGACGACCTTGCCGGGCGACGACTTCCAGGTGATCCGCGGCACCGCGATCTTCGCCAACAGCGAGCCGCTGGAGCTGGCGGAGACGCCGATCCGGGAAGCGCTCTGCAAGGGCGACCTGGAGCTGGCGGGGCTCTTCGACGGCCTGGAGCCGGGGCGCTGGCTGATCGTCGCCGGCGAGCGCGCCGACGTGGTCGCGACGGAAAAAGAGACAGGAACGGACAAGAGGGAGGACGCCGCGACGAAAATCCCCGTACCGGGCGTCCCCGCCGCCGAGCTGGTCATGGTGGCGGAGGTCCGGCAGGGGGCGGAGGCCCGCGCCGGCGAGAGCACCCACACCACCCTCGTCCTGGCCTCGGAGCTCGCCTATTGCTACCGGCGCGATACCGTCGTGGTCTGGGGCAACGTCGCGCCGGCCACCCACGGCGAAACCAAGTCGGAGATCCTGGGGAGCGGCCGGGGAAGCGAGCCGCTGCAACGGTTCACGCTCAAGCAGGGGCCGCTCACGCAGGTTTCGGCGCCGACC
>DATAHG010000087.1:0-7006 GCA_036263295.1 Thermoanaerobaculia bacterium
CCCTAGAAGGGCATGTCGTCCTCGTCCAGCCCGAAGTGATGCCCCAGCTCGTGGATGACGGTCTCCCGCACCTCGCGGATCACGTCGCGGCGGCTGTCGCAGGCGCGCAGGATCGGGCCGCGGTAGATGAGGACGCGGTCGGGCAGGGCGGTGTAGCCGCTGTCGCGCTGGTCGAGAGGAACTCCCTGATAAAGGCCGAAAAGCTCCTCGCCGGGCCCCATGTCGAGGGCTTCGAGGTCCTCGGGATCGGGCTCCTCTTCCACCATCACGACCACGTTCTCGACCAGCTCGGCGAATTCCTCGGGCAGTCCGTCCAGGGCCTGCTGCACCAGCGCTTCGAACTCTTCGGGCGGCACGCGCATGGGGCGTAGCTTACGACAGGCGCCGGACCCGGATATCCTTACCGGCCATGTCGTCCGTACGCCTCGACAAATGGCTCCAGGTAGCCCGCATGTACAAGACCCGCACCAAGGCGACCGACGCCTGCGACCTCGGGCGGGTGAAGGTCAACGGCCAGCCCGCCAAGCCTCACCGCAACCTCGCGGTCGGCGACCGGGTCGAGCTCGAGCAGGGGGACTGGGAACGCGTCCTCATCGTCAAGGAGCTCAAGGACAGGCCCGGCCCCAAGGCGGAGGCCGCCAACCTCTATGAGGACCTGAGCCCGCCGCGGCCGGTCCTCGATCCGCTGGAGCGCCTGATGCGGCGCCCGCCGGTCCTGCGCGAGGCCGGCGCCGGCCGTCCCACCAAGAAAGACCGCCGGGACATGGAGAGATTCGGCGAGCCCAATGCCACCGATGCCGCCGAGGACGACGACCTCGATTTCTAGGGTTCCTGGATTTCCAGCTAGGGTTCCCGGTTTCCAGCGGCGGGCCCAATAGAAAAACTGGGCCGGTTGCCCGGCCCAGGTGGAGAGCCCCCTTCCGGGAGCCTTGCAGCGCGCCCAAGCTCTCTCCCACTGCCGCACACCCGAGCTTGGAATGAAGGAGAGGATCACACCCTCGCCACGCTCACCGCCCCGCCTCACCCACCACCCTCTCCTTCGAACCGAAGACTAACCTGAACAAAACTCGCTTGTCAATATATCGTCCAAAAATTGTGCGACCTTTTCTTGACACCCTGTTGACGCCCTTGTAGACTCCGCCCTGTCATGAGGCCCAATCAGCCCCCTTCCGGCGACCATCCTGGCCAGCAGCCGCGCCATCCCATCGGGGTCGTCGCCCGCCGGACCGGCCTCAAGCCCGACCTGATCCGGGCCTGGGAGCGGCGCTACGGCGCCGTGGAGCCGGGCCGCTCGGACACCCGGCGACGTTTCTATTCAGACGCCGACATCCGGCGGCTCCTGCTGCTGCGCCAGGTGGTCAAGACGGGCCGCGGGATCGGCCAGGTGGCCCATCTGGCGAACCCGGAGCTGGAGGCGCTGATCGCCGAAGAGCCCGGGGCGAGCCCGGGCCCCGCCGCTCCGGCGGCTTTCGCGGCGGCGGCCGGCGACGAGGGGGTCGAGCCGTTCCTCAGCGCCTGCCTGGCGGCCGCCCAGCGCCTCGAAGTCGGCGAGATCGAACGGCAGCTCGAGCGCGCCTCCGTCGCGATGAGCCGGTTGAACCTGCTGGAGAAGCTGCTGGTGCCGCTGATGCATCGCGTCGGCGACCTCTGGCAGGACGGCACCCTGCGGCCGGTCCACGAGCACTTGGCCTCCTCGGTGGTGCGGACCTTTCTGGGCAACATGAGCAACGCCTACCTGCCGGAGCCGGGGGCGCCGCAGCTCATCGTCACCACCCCGGCTCGCCAGCTCCACGAGCTCGGCGCCCTGATCGTCGCCGCCACCGCGGCGCACGAGGGGTGGCGCGTCACCTATCTGGGGCCCAACCTGCCGCCCGAGGAGATCGCCGCCGCCGTCTTCCAGAAGCGGGCGCGCGCCGTCGCCCTGAGCGTCACCTATCCGCCGGACGATCCCATGCTCTCCGAGGAGCTGCGCCGCATTCGCCGCCTGCTCGGGCCGGAGATCGAGATCCTGGTCGGCGGCCGCTCCGCCGACGGATACGCCGCGGCGCTGCACGAGATCGGGGCTCGCGGCAGCGACACCCTCGCCGACCTGCGCCGCGCCCTCAACGACCTGCGGCGCAAGGCTGTCGAGGCCGTCTCCTCCGCGAAGATCGAGCCGGACGGCGACTACCCGTTCCAGGCCGGCGACGGCAACGGGAGCTCCTCTACCCACTGAACCAGGAGAGAGGCCCGGCCCTCCGGCCTGACGGCGGAGGACCGGCGCACCGGCGCATCGTGACAAACTTAGACACAATCTGGACAGCATCTCCTTCATCCCGGACGCCCGGCTTCAGCGGGTCGCTGGAGCAGCTCTCGGCGGCGGACCTCCTGCAGACCGCCGAGGCGAGCCGCCGCAGCGGCAGGATCACCCTGCGCCAGGGGGAGCGGACCGGCACCGTCTGGCTGCGCGAGGGGCGGGTGATCGACGCCGAGACCCACGGCGGCAGGGACGGAGCCAGCCCGCGGCGCGGCGCCGAGGCGGTCTATGAGATGGCGGTCTGGCAGGAAGGGGCCTTCGAGGCGGAGTTCACGGCCGCGGCTCCGGCCTTGCCGGAGCGGATCTTCCAGCCCACCTCGGCGCTGCTGCTGGAGGCCATGCGCCAGCGCGACGAGGAGCTGCGCGACGCGACGCCGCCGCACGCCGCGCTGGCCGATCCGCCGCCGGCCCCGCCGCGGCCGCTCCTCGCCCTGCACCGCGGCCTCACCCTGCTGAACGTCGCGGTCTCCTACGCCTGCGACCAGGCCGAGCCCGCCCTGCTGGAGCGGCGGCTGGAGGACGCCCGGCGGGCCCTGCTGCCGGAGCACCCGGCCCTCGCCCGGTTCGCGGTGCGGCCGGGCGGCGCGGTGGCCCTGGCCGGCCCGGCGGCGGCCGGGCCGCTCACGGAGGAGTCCACCGATCCGCTGGTGCGCGCCGTGGCGCGCTGGCTCGAACGCTTTTTCGCCGTGATGGAGCGCGCCCTGCCGGGCCGCTTCCCCCTGCGCCGCCTGCGCTCGATCACCGAGGCCGTGCAGGAGGATCTCGGCGCGCTCGGTTTCTATCGCGAGCTCGGCCTCGACGCCGAGCCCGGGGAGTAGACCCTGATGCCTCTCGACGATCTCTCGTCCCTCACCGCCGCGGAGCTCGACGCGCTGCCCTTCGGCTACATCGCGCTGGCGCCCGACGGCACGGTGCGCAAATACAACCGCTACGAGGCCGACCTCGCCCGCAAGGACCCGCAGGAGGTGCTGGGGCGCAACTTCTTCCGCGAGGTCGCCCCCTGCACTCAGGTGCAGGAGTTCGAAGGGCGTTTCCGCGAGTTCGCCCAGGCTCGCGGGGAGGGTCCGTCGACCCTCACCTTCGACTTCGAGTTCCGCTTCCGGCACGGCTCCCAGAAGGTGCGGATCGGGCTGGTCCGCTCGGTGCTCGAAAACGAGGTGATCGTCACCGTCAACCGGGTCCGTCAGCTCGACCTGCCGGTCTCGGTGGAGCTCAAGGCCGACCCCGCCCGCGGCCGGCTCGACGACGCCGCCGGCCTGCCGGTGACGGTGGCCGGGGCCGACTTCTGGCAGGCCCTGGCCGCCCTCTGGCGCCACGCCCCGCCGGCCCAGCGCCGCGAGGCGTTGCAGCGCCTGGGGCGGGAGTGGGGACTGCGCCACGCCCAGCGGGTCGAGCGCCTGCTGCAGCGCCAGCACACCCTCACCCTCCGCGAGGCGGAGCTGCAGATGGCGCTCGAAGCGCTGTCCGGCTCGCTCGGCCTGCTCGGCCTCGGCCGCTTCGACGTCGAGCTGGCCCACCGGCGGCAGGGGATCCTGGTGGTCCACCACCTCCACAGCCCCTTCACGGCCCTCTTCAACGAGTGGGAGGAGCCCTGCTGCGATACCCTCGCCGGGCTCCACGCCGGCTTCTTCACCCACCTGTCGGGCCGCCCGCTCACCGCCATGGAGCTGCTCTGCAGCCGCGCGGGCGACGGCCCCTGCCGCTTCGTGGTCGGCACCGAGAGCCGTCTCGAACGGCTGCTCGCGGCGCCGGCCGGGTCGCTCGACGCCGGCCTGCTCGACGCTCTCAAGGAGCCGGCCCGGGCTGGCGAGGCGGTCCCGCGGTGAGCGGCTCCGGCCGGCCGGTCCGCCCCTCTCTGGCCGATACCTTGCAGTCTGTTTTGTGGGAATATAACGAGGACGAGCACAGCCTGTCGCCTCTGGTGGCGACAATTCGCTACTTTGAGCGCTTCCCCTGGGAGGGTCCGGACGAGGGATCCGGAGACGGCGGCGAGCCGCTTTCTCCCGAGCCCGCCGAGGGGAGGACTGTGCCTCGTTCCGGTTGAGATCCGGCGGCCTGGCGTCTTCGACGGCCGTTCCTGAAAGAGGAGAGAGGGATGATCGAGCCGTTGAAGGGGTGCTCCCGCTGCGAAAAATTGCCGGCCGCGGGCGAGGGCGCCGGCAATCTTTACCTGTGGCTTCCCACGCCGCATACCCTGGCGAAAGTGAAGCGCCGCCTCGGCCAGGCCGGCCGGCCCCACCGCTACCTGGCGGCCAGCCGGTCGTTGCGCGTGCCGGTCGAGGCGGGCGAGTCCGCCGAGGTCGCCGCCCTCCTGGCGGGGGATCTCGGGGAGCAGGAGAACGAGGACACCCGCGTGCTCCTGCTCGAAGGGGAGCGGCGGCCGGGGCTCGCCGACTACTCGCGGGTGGTGTCGCTCGCCCGCTTCCTCGCCGCCCGCCAGGCCGACTGGGTGCTCGACCTGTTGCGCGAGCGGCGCCTCACCAGCCTCTTCCAGCCCATCGTCGAGGCCGCCGATCCGGGTTCCGTCTTCGCCTATGAGGCCCTGCTGCGCGGCGTCGCCGAGGACGGCCGGCTGATCGGCCCGGACCGCCTGTTCGCCGCGGCGCACGACCGCGACCTGCTGTTCCAGCTCGACCTCGCCGGCCGCCAGACCGCCATCCGCGAGATCGTCCGCCACGGCACCGGCTCGCGGGTGTTCGTGAACTTCACTCCGACCTCGATCTACGACCCGGCCTTCTGCCTGCGCTCGACCGTGGCGCTGATCCGCGAGACCGGCCTCTCCCCCGACCGCGTGGTCTTCGAGGTGATCGAGTCGGAGCAGGTGCGCGACCTCGGCCACCTGGAGGCGATCCTCAACGTCTACCGCAATTACGGCTTCCAGGTCGCGCTCGACGACCTGGGGGCGGGCTACTCCTCGCTCAACCTGATGAGCCGCCTGCGCCCCGACTTCGTGAAGCTCGACCGCGAGCTGATCCGGGGGGTGGACGAGGACCCCTACAAGGCGGTGATCGCCGAGAAGCTGCTGGAGCTGGCGCGGCAGCTCGGGATCCGCACCGTGGCCGAGGGGGTGGAGACGGACGGCGAGCTGGACTGGGTCCGGCGCCATGGCGCCGACTATGCCCAGGGGTACCGCATCGCGGCGCCGGCCTCGCCGCCGCCGCTCCCGGCCGCCGCGGTCCACAGGGAGACCGCGACGGCCGGAGGGGTGTTCTAGCTAGTTCTATCTAGTAGCGGAAGACGGCGGCCAGCTCCTCGCCGTTGGGGATCTCTTCCTTCTCGACGGCGAAGACCGAGCCGCCGTTCAGGAAGGTCTGGATGGCCGCGAGGTCGAGCAGGTCCTGGCTCTCCTGGTCCTGAGCCTGCTGCTCGGGCTGGAGCTGGATCTCGCGCGAACCCTCGTCGTACTGGCCCCAGAGGCGAACGCCGCGCGCCGTGAACAGCGCCTCGACGCGGCCGTCGTGGGCGGCCGGCAGGACCTCCTCGGGGTTGGCCGAGGCGAGGCCGGTGCCGGCCAGCTCGCGGAAGCGCGCCTCGGCGCGCTGGCGGTCCTTGAGGAAGTGGGGCTCGACGATCGGCCAGGCGTGGTCGCGCAGCTCCTCGGGCTTGAGCCCTTCGGCGTTGCCGGTCAGCGCCTCGTCACAGATGTGGGGGTGCTGGCTCGCCTCGCGGAAGCGCGGCAGCAGGTATTCGACGCCGGCCAGCACGACCGGGGCGTCGCGGTCGATCAGGCCCTTCAGGCCGTCGTCGAGGCGGCGGAAGTAGTTGAAGATCTCGGCCTTGAGGTCGTCCTCGGCGGTGCCGTGGCCGGGGAAGAGCGGCGAGCGCGACACCGTCTTGGAGCTGGTCGAGGACTGGAACTGGGAGGAGCGCCGCTCGAGGTCGCCGAGGGCCTCGCGGAAGCTGTGCGGCACCCCGGCCTCGACGAGGTCGATCTCGCGGGCGTGGTGGCGGCTCGCCTCGATCAGCCGGGCGTTCTTGAGCGACAGGGCGAGGATGTAGAAGTGGCCGTCCCCCGACAGCAGCGGGAAGATCGACTTCACATGGAAGCGGTCGTTGACCATCGCCAGCTCTTTGAAGGCGAGCGGCAGGCGCAGGGTCTTGAAGAAGTCCGGCGAGCGGAAGACGGCGAGCCCCTCGTCCTGGTGCTCCCAGAAGGCGCGGTCCCCTTCGAGCTCGGCGAGCGGGGCGAGCAGGGAGTCCAGCTCGGGTCCCTTGAGCCCGCGCTCCTGCAGGCGTTTTTCGATGTCCCGCAAGAGGTTCTTGAAACGGATCGCGTTCTGCTGGGTGTCCCCAGCCCGCACCGTGGGCATCATCAGGGAGATGCAGGGGCCGCCGGACACGCGCAGCAGCTTCTCGATCTCCGACCGGTGTAGAAAGCTCATCTTGGGGAATCCTCCTTTCGGATGCGGCTCGGCGGGAGGCAGCCGGGCGAGATTGGCTCCAGCAAGGGGCGTGCCCTCGGAGGCTTCAGCGATAAGATCACCCCCGCATGAGCGAGCGCATCCTGATCGTGGATGACGAGGAGGGCATCCGGTCCACCCTCTCGGCCATCCTGGAAGACGAGAGCTACCGGGTGGCGGCGGTGGGCACGGCGGCCGAGGCGGCCCAGCGCCTGCGCGGCGAAACCTTCGACGCGGTCATCCTCGACCTCTGGCTGCCCGACCGCGACGGCCTGGAGCTGCTGTCGGAGCTGCGCGAGGGGGGCTTCGA
>DATAHG010000088.1:0-5885 GCA_036263295.1 Thermoanaerobaculia bacterium
GCCCTGCGCCTCGCCCGCGGCCGGGTGCTGGCCCTGGTGCTCTCCGACGTGCCCGGCGACGACCTCGGGACGATCGCTTCCGGCCTCTTCACCGCCGATTCCACGACCTTTGACGACGCCCTGGAAGCAGTCCGGGACCTCCCCGTGCCCGAGGCGGTGCGGCGCCATCTCCTGGCGGGCGGCCGGGGCGAGGTGCCCGAAACCGTGAAGCCGGACGATCCGGCCCTCGCACGGCTCGAAGCCCTGCGGATCGGCGGGGTCGGAAACGCGGTCGCGGCGGTGCTGGCGGAGACCCGGCGTCTGGGCTTCCCCGGGGCCGCCGGCGAGCTGAGCGGCGAGGCGGCGGCGGCCGGCCGGGAGCTGGTGCGCCGTGGCCGCGCCCTGGGCATGGCGGCAGGGGTGGCCCTGGTCCTGGGCGGGGAGACCACCGTCCGGCTCGGCCCGGCCGGCTCCACGGGACAGGGCGGACGCAACCAGGAGCTGGCGCTCGCCGCCGCGGGCGAGCTGGCCGTCCCGGCCCCGGACGTGGCCGGACAGGAGCTGGTCCTGACCCTGGCGACCGACGGCGAGGACGGCCCCACTCGCGCCGCCGGAGGAGTGGTGGACGGCGCCACCTGGGAGGCGATCCGCCGGGCCGGCTCCGACCCGGCCGGCCTGCTCGCCCGCCACGACTCGGGGACCGCCCTGCGGCTTGTCCCCGGGGCCCTCCTGGAGACCGGTGTCACCGGCACCAACGTCGGCGATCTGGCAATCTATCTGCGGCGGCCGGCCGCCTGACGCCGGATTGGGATACGATCCTGCAAACGACAGACAGCCTGTCAGGGAGGTCCTCGATGGCGGAGCCCACACCGGGACTCAACATCAAAATCAGCGACGAAGAGCTCAAAGGCCGCTACTCGAACCTGCTACGCATCACCCACTCGCGCGACGAGTTCATCCTCGACTTCATCAATCTCGTCCCCCCGCAAGGGATCGTCACCTCGCGGGTCGTCACCAGCCCCGGCCACCTCAAGCGCATCGCGCGCGCCCTGCTGGCCAACCTGGAGCGTTACGAGCAGGCCTACGGGGAGATCCCCGAGACTCCAGATCCAGTGGGAGATGGTGACGTGCACTGACGTGATCGCCCGCGCACAGGAGCCGAGGACAGGGGGAGGGAGCGCCGGCCGGAGCCCGGCCCTCCTCGCCCTCCTGCTGACCCTGGGACTCGCCTGGGGATGCCGGTCCGGCGCTACCCGTGTCTCCGTCGCGGGAGCGAGCGGAGTCGCCGGCCTGCTCGACGGTCCGACCCGCTGGCTCATGCTGCCGGACGAGGACCGGCGAGCCCGCCGCCTGAGCTCGACGCGGGAGGCCATCGCCTTCATCGAAGAGTTCTGGCGCCGCCGCGATCCCGATCCGGCGACGCCGGGCAACGACTTCTCCCGCGTCTTCTACGAGCGGGTGGACGCCGCCGATCGCCTCTACTCGGAAGAGGGGAAGCGCGGCAGTCTGACCGACCACGGTCGCGCCTTGGTCCTGCTCGGGCCGCCGCCGGTCCTGCGCTACGCCCAGAAGCGCGTGCCGGCCTTCGACACCAGCCCCTCGGGCCAGCTCATCGCCGGATCCAGCCGTACCCAGCAGTTGGAGACCTGGGTCTACACCGCGGCCCAACTGCCCCCCGGGCTCCTCGCCCTGCTCGGCGACGAGCCGCCGGAAGAGATCTCGATCGCCTTCGTCACCGGGCCCCGCAACACCTACCTGGTGGAAGGGGAGAAGTACCTGGAGCTCGCGGCGCGCGCCGCGGTGCGCGACGCGCCGGAGTAGTAGCCTGAGCTGGCTTTGACTTACGTCTCCTTTGTGTCATCCTATGAGCCAGGGCATGTTGCTCGGATCCTTTTTTCCAGGAAACTTGAGTGAGAAGCCCTGAAACGTGCTTTGAGGATACGGCTCTGACCCAAGACAAGATGACTGATCTGAGCCTGCTGGGAGTGGGCGTCTACGGCATCCCCGAAGCGGCGAGAATCAGCCGCGTTCCCGCCGCCTATATCCGTCGCTGGCTCTGGGGGTACAAGTACCAGGCCCAGGGACAGGTTCAGCGAATGGGCCCCCTGTGGCAGCCCCAGCTCCCCCAGATCGACGAAGCACGGGCTCTCACGTTCAAAGATCTCGTCGAAATCCAGTTCGTCTACCGGTTCCGGCAGCAGGGCATCAGTCTGCAGACGATTCGCAAGACGATCGGTCTCGCGACCGAGCTGCTGGACAAGACCTTCCCTCTTTCGTCGGTCCGCTTCAAGACCGACGGCAAGGAGGTCTTCGCCCAGGTGATCGAGGATCCGGCCGAGAGGGGCTACGTCTTCGATTTGAAGACGGGGCAGTATCTTCTCGATTATGTGCTGGATCACCTCTATGACGCTTTGGAGTACTCGCAGTTCGACGAGCTGATCCGTTGGTGGCCTCTTGGCAAGACCCGGCGGGTCGTCGTCGATCCGAAGCGCAGCTTTGGCCGCCCGATCGTGCTGGAAGGCGTTCAGACCAATATCCTCGCGAGCTCCGTTCGAGATCAATCGGATCTGCAGGCTGTCGCGGACTGGTATGAGATCAGTCAGTCTTCCGTCTCTGACGCGCTCGAGTTCGAGCGTGGTCTGCTCGCGGCGTGAGGTTTGTTCTCGATCACAACCTCCCTCCCAATCTCGCCCGCGCGTTAGGTTTATTGGTTCATGGCGATGAAGTAACCTGTCTCAAGGATTTGGGATGGCATGCCGAGCCGGACGAGGTCTGGATCCCCCGGCTTGCAGCGGATCAGGCCGTGGTCATCACCTGTGATCTCGACATCGTCCGGAACCCTTATCGACAGCTCATCTTTCGCAAGGCCCAGGTGACCGCGTTCTTCCTGTTGGAAGCGTGGTCGAAGGACGACGTCGTACGTGGCCCCGAGATCGCCTCACGCCTGCTGAAGATCTGGCCAGAGATCTCCCGCCTGGCTCATACCCACGACCCGGGCACCTGCTTTGCCGTACCGTTCCGGGGCGCGATCCGCCGCTTCCATCCTCAGGGGAAACGACCCATCTGAGCCGCTCTGGGAGGACGCGCCCCGGGCGCAGGTTTATCGGCAGCTCAGAACGACCATCCCAACATCAGCCGCACATTCGGCAGGTCCCCGCCGAGCAGCCCCAGCTCGACGAAAACATCGCCGGTCGAGGCCGGCCATTCGAAGCCGCCGGCCAGCTCGGGGGAGATGACGAACTCGGTGCCGCCGCCGCGGTCCTCGTCGTCGCGGTCGAGGCCGAGGACGAGCCCGCCGCCGCCGTAGATCGTGAAGGTCCGGTTGAGCGGGTAGCGGTAGAACGCCGGGGCGGTCAGGGTGAAGGTCTTGTGGTCGTCCCCGAAGCCCAGCTCCAGGCTGGGCTGGAAACGCAGGTTGGGGATGAACTCACCCATGTTGGCGTGAGCGCCGACGATCACCTGGTCCGGATCGTCGGAGACGCCGCCGCGGATCCCCCAGCCCTGAAAGGCCAGGTCCTGCGCGGCGGCAGGAGTCACCGTCCCTGGATTGAGCCCCAAAACCATCAGCCCGGCCGTGACGAGCGCCAGGGGTAGACGTCTCAAAGGAGATCCTCCTCTTGCGTGATCCCGGCGAGGTGGGCCCGGCTGCGCTCCTGGATGCGGTCCCACATCCAGGACGGCACCGGCACGATGCAGAGCTCCGGGGTGCTCAGCAGGTCGAAGTCCTGGAACTGCGGGTCGTCCTCCAGCTCGGCGAGGGAGACCGGCGACTCCAGCCGCTCGTCGGGCTCGAGATCGACCGCGAACAGAGTCGGGTCCCCCTGGCCCGGCGCCGGGTAGGGATCGGTCACCACGCGGGCGATGCCGACGATGGCTTGCTCGGTGCCGCCGTGGAAGATCACAGCGATGTCCCCCTCGTCCACGTCACGCAGGTGCTTGAGCGAGACATATTCGGTCACCCCGCCCCAAGAGGTCGAGGTGTCGCGCTCCAGGTCGTCGTAGCTGTATTCGTCCGGGTCGGTCACGAAGAGCCAGACGTTGGTATCGGGTCGATAGGGCTTGAGCCGTTCCGCCATCGCGGGTCCCCCTCTCGGTAGTTCGCGGTCCATCCGGGCCGCCGGCATGGCGGTCCGACTGGTGCTCATGCGATCGGTATGCCACGATAGACCGTTCGCGAGCGGGGGTAGGGGGACGTCGAACAAGGACGAAAAGGAGAACGGATGCGAGCCATGATTCTGGGCCTGGCCGGACTGACGGCGCTGGCGGCCTGCTCGCCGCAACCCGCGGCGCAGCCGGAGAACACCCAATCGAAGCAGGAAAAGCAGGAGAAGTCGATCGTGCCGGACATCGAAAAGCGCCTGGCCCAGTTTGCGCCGGTCCGCATGGACGCGGACCTGTCCTCCCTCACCGAGCAGGACCGTCAGGTCCTCTCGAAGCTCGCCGAGGCCTCGCGCTACCTCGACGAGATCTACCTGCGCCAGACCTGGGCCGGCAACCCCGCCCTCAAGCAGGAGATGGCCGCCTGGCAGGGAGCGCAAGCCGAGGCGGCGCGCGGCTATTTCGCCATCAACGTCGGACCCTGGGACCGCATCGACGAGCGCAAGCCCTTCATCGGCGACACGGTGCGCCCCAAGGGAGCGGGCTTCTATCCCGAGGACATGACCAAGGAAGAGATGGAGGCCTGGCTCAAGAAGAACCCCGGAGACAACGACGCCTTCACCTCGACCTTCACCGTGATCCGCCGCCAGGGCGACAAGCTGGTGGCCGTGCCCTATCACCAGGAGTACGCCCAGTGGCTCCAGCCGGCCGCCCAGGCCCTGCGCGAGGCCGCCGCGCTCACCGGCAACGCCTCGCTCAAGAAGTTCCTGGAGCTGCGCGCCAAGGCCTTCCTGGATGACGACTATTACGATAGCGACGTCGCCTGGATGGACCTCAAGGACGCCGCGGTCGAGCCCACCATTGGCCCCTATGAGACCTACGAAGACGACCTCTTCGGCTACAAGGCCTCCTACGAGTCGTTCCTGACCGTGGCGCTCCCCAAGGAGTCGGCGACCCTGGCGCGCTACAAGGAACGCCTCCCGTTCCTGGAGCGCAACCTGCCGATCCCGGACGAGCACAAGAACCTGAACCGTGGCACCGAAAGCCCGATCTTCGTCGGCGACGTGGTGCTGACGGCCGGCGACGCCTCGGCCGGCGTCACGACGCTCGCCTACAACCTGCCGAACGACGAGCGGGTGCGGGAGGCCAAGGGCTCGAAAAAGGTTCTGATGCGCAACACCATCCGCGCCAAGTACGACAAGATCCTGGTGCCGATCGCCGAGCGGGTGCTGACCCCCGAGCAGGTCAAGGACGTCACCTTCCAGGCCTACTTCGACGAGGTGCTCCACCACGAGCTGTCACACGGCCTCGGCCCCGGGTTCATCACGCTGAACGGCAAGAAGGTCGATCTTCGCCTGGCTCACAAGGATCTCTACTCGACGGTCGAAGAGGCCAAGGCGGATGTGATGGGGGTCTACAACATCCTGGCCCTGCTGGAGCGCAACGAGATGCCCGCCGAGGAGCGCAAGGCCCTGGAGCCGACCTACGTCGCGGGCCTCTTCCGCTCGGCCCGCTTTGGCGTGGACGAGGCCCACGGCCAGGGCGTGGTCTCGCAGTTCAATTACCTGATGGAAAAGGGTGCCCTGCAGGTGGATTCGAACGGCCGCTTCCGCAGCGTGCCGGAGAAGTTCCCCGAAGCTCTCAAGTCCCTCCTGCACGACATCCTGATGCTCCAGGCGACCGGCGACTATGAAGGGACCAAGAAGTTCCTCGACAAGTACGGCAAGGCCACCCCGGCTCTCCGCGACGCCATCGCCCGTCTGCAGGACGTGCCGGTGGACATCCGCCCGCAGTTCGACGTGAAGTAA
>DATAHG010000089.1:0-2122 GCA_036263295.1 Thermoanaerobaculia bacterium
GCCGTCCTGGAAGACCCTCGAGCGGCACTTCTTCGCGACCAGCGCCTGCGGGGTCTGCGGCAAGGCCGGCCTGGAGTCCCTCAGCCTGCGCGGCCTCCAGCCGCCGCCGGACGGTCCCCGTCTCACCCCGGAGGTCCTGCGCGCCCTGCCCGAGGCGTTGCGCCAGGGCCAGGGGCTGTTCGCCGCGACCGGCGGGCTCCACGCCGCCGGCCTGTTCGACCCCGCCGGCCGCCTGCTCGCCCTGCGCGAGGACGTGGGGCGCCACAACGCTCTCGACAAGCTGCTCGGCTGGGCCTTCCTGGAGGGGAGGCTGCCGCTGCACGACGGGGTGGTCCTGGTGAGCGGGCGGTCGAGCTACGAGATCCTCCAGAAGTGCCTGGCCGCCGGGGTGCCGGTGGTCTGCGCGGTGTCGGCGCCGAGCAGCCTGGCGGTCGAGCTGGCCGAGCGCTTCGGGATCACCCTGATCGGCTTCCTGCGCGGCGACCGCTTCAACGTCTACAGCGGTCCCGGCCGGATCGAGGGGCTGCCGATCGAGCCGGTTAGTACCCCCCGGCGGCGGATTCTGCCGATTTCCTTGTAAGTTTTACGGGTTTGCAATGACAGCGGGGATCCCGGTCCCCCGGAAAAGGCTGGATCCAGAGGGTTCTGGCGGCGATCCGCCTCTCTGTCGGGATCTCGCGCAGGCTGGCACGCCAACTGCACAGGAAAGAGGGCAAGCGGGCCGGACCGCAGGGTGGGAGTGCGGGAGCGGTTGGGCAAGCTTGAAGAGGCCTTTCGCGGCCCCTCCCTAGCGGGGAGGCGTACGGCGCCTCCCCGATTTTTTTCTCCACGAGGAGAAGACCCATGAAAAGCAGAGTGATTCAATTCATGGCCGTTCTCGGCCTGACGGCTGGAGCTCTGGGACTGCTCGGGCTCACCGCCTGCTCGCGCGACGGCCAGCCGGTGGTGGAAGCCGAGCGCGAGGGGGATTCCACGCGCGTCCACGTCGATGGCGACCAGGTGGACAAGAACGTGGACGAGATGAAGGCGAACGCCCAAGAGGCGGGCCGCAACGTCGAGCAAGGGGCCGAGGAGGCCGGAGCCAAGATCGGCGCGGCCGCCGAGCAGGCCGGCGACGCCCTGCAGCGCGGCGCGGACCAGGTGCAGCGCGAGGTCGGCCCGATGGCCGAGCAGGCCGGCGAGGCGATCCAGCGCGGCGCCGACAAGGTCGAGCGCGAGGTCGGACCGGTGGCGCGCGAGGTCCTCTCCGACGCCTCGATCACCACCCGGGTGAAAGCCAAGCTGCTCGCCGACCCCGAGGTCGCCGCCCTGCACATCGACGTGGACACCATCGACGGCCGGGTGACCCTCAACGGCAAGGTGGCCTCGGCCGACCAGCGCCAGGAGGCCGAGAAGCTCGCCTCGCGGACGCAAGGGGTCAAGTCGGTGGTCAACCTGATTCAGGTTGCGGGGCAGGAGCCGCCTGCGCCTCCGGCAACGGGGCAGGGGAGCTCGCAGCGGTAGGCACGGGTGCCGGCGCCGGGCCAGCCTAGGCCAGGGTTGAAACCCTGGGCTCATTGCCTGCGCCCGTAAAGGGCGCTCTCGATCGAACCGGAAAGCCTGCGTTTGAGCCTGCCTACTGGCAAGTACCCTGAGCAGAGGGCGCCCTTCAGGGGCGCTGGCGCTTAGCCCAGGGTTTCAACCCTGGGCTGGCTGGCTGCCCGTGATCGCCGCAGCTCCTCGAACAACCCCTCATAAGCCTCCGTCACCCGTCCCCACGTATACCGCTCCTCCACCAGCCGCCGGCCACGCTCGCCCATGGCGGCCAGGGCGGGCCCATCCGCCAGCAGCCCGGCGAGGGCCTCCGCCAGGGCCTTGGAGTCCCCGGGCGGCATCAGCACGCCAGCCCGGGCTCGGTCGATGTCCCCGGCCATGCCGACCACCGGGGTGGTGAGCACCGGCCGGGCGCAGGACATGGCTTCCAGCAGGACCAGCCCGAAGCCCTCCTGGCGGCCGTCGGTCGAGGGGAGCACGACAATGTGGCAGGCGCGGAAGAAGTCGGCCAGGGCGGCGTGCGGCACGAAGCCGAGGAAGTCCACCCGGTCGGCGATCCCCAGGCTTTCGGCCAGGCCGCGGTAATAGC